>JAKSCH010000183.1 GCA_022360695.1 Gemmatimonadota bacterium | reverse complement strand
GCTCGAATGGCAAGGGACTTTTGATGCACCACACTAGCACCTGATCCTCTCATGATCCGAGTGGCCCTCGATGTCCTCGGGGGCGACGCGGCGCCGGAGACCCCGTTGGCCGGGGCGCGGGCCGCCCTGGAGGCCTGGTCCGACGAGGTCTCGCTCGCCTTGGTCGGCCCGGAGGGTCCGATCCGGTCTCTCCTCGGCGAATTCCCCCCCGAGAACGTCTCGTGGCTCCCCGCGGAGGATCGCATCGACGTCGCCGATCCGCCCGCGCTCGCGGTGCGTCGGAAACCGGACAGCACGATCGTCCGCGGTTTGCAGGCCGTCCGCGACGGGCAGGTCGACGCGTTCGTTTCGGCGGGCTCGACCGGCGCGCTGATGGTGGGCTCCGTGTTGACCCTGGGGGTCCTCCCGGGCGTGGATCGCCCCCCGGTCGCCGCGCTGTTTCCGACGGCGACCGGCCGCGTGCTCGTGCTCGACGTGGGAGCGAACATCCACGTGCGCCCCCACCACCTCCACCAGTTCGCCCACCTCGGGTCGATTTATCTCCGCGATCGGTTCGGCACGGAACGACCTCGCGTGGCGCTGCTCAACATGGGCGAAGAGGAAGAGAAGGGCGGCGACGTCTCGATCGCCGCGCACGGCCTGTTGTCCGGAGATGACGGGATCGAGTTCGTCGGGAACATCGAAGGACACCAGATCATCACCGGGGACTGCGACGTGATCGTGTGCGGTGGGTTCGTCGGGAACGTGCTGCTCAAGTTCTACGAGTCGATCTCCGGCTTCATCCTGGGGATCTTCGAGGAGTCGGGTCTCGGCTCGGGCGGCGATCTCAACGCGGTGCTCAAGTTCCTCGACTACACCGAGTACGGTGGGGCGCCCCTGCTCGGCGTGAACGGCGTGACGATCATTTGCCACGGCGCATCCCCCGCGCGGGCGATCAAGAACGCCATCCGCACGGCCATCGATACCGTGCGGTCGAACGCGCTCGAGGACATGCGAGTCACGCTCGAGTCGCTCGACGCGATGGGTGTCGAGCCATGAGCGGTGCCGCGCTCCTTCTCCCCGGTCAGGGGTCGCAGTACGTCGGCATGGGACACGACCTCGCGGAAGCGCACGATGTCGTCCGGGCCCTCTACGAGCGCGCCGACGACGTCATCGGCGAGTCCATCGGCCGCGTGAGCTGGGAAGGTCCCGAAGAGGAGCTCACCGCGACCCAAAACGCGCAGCCGGCGATCCTCATCCACAGCTACGCGGTCTGGACGCTCACGCGGGACACCGTCGAGCCGATCGCCGTTACCGCGGGACACTCGCTCGGGGAGCTGTCGGCCCACCTCATCGCGGGCACGTTCTCGTTCGAGGATGCCGTCCGTCTCGTGCGTCGGCGAGGCGAGCTGATGGCGGCGGCCGGTGCGGAACGTCCCGGTACGATGGCGGCGGTGCTCGGTCTCGATGAGACCCGGATCGGCGAGATCTGCGACCGGGTCGACTCCGGGATCGTCGTGCCGGCGAATCTCAACGCCCCCGGCCAGATCGTCATCAGCGGCGATGTGGACGCGGTCGCGCGGGCGTCGGCCTTGGCCGAGCAATCCGGCGCTCGGCGCGTCGTCCCGCTCAACGTCAGCGGCGCCTTCCACTCGCCGTTGATGGAGAGCGCCGCGAACGGTCTCGAGGCCGTACTCGGCGAGATCGAGCTGTCCGACCCCGCGGTGCCCGTCGTGGCCAACGCCACGGGGGCGCCGGTGCGTACGGCGACCGAAGCGCTCGACACGCTCGTCGCACAGCTCACGTCTCCCGTGCGGTGGATCGAGTGCGTGGAGACGATGCGGACGGTGGAACCGAGCGAGTGGATCGAGCTCGGACCCGGCGCCGTCCTCTCCGGATTGATCCGGCGGGTGGACCGAAGCCTTCGCGGGGCGTCGATCGGTGACGTCGCGAGCGTCGAAGCGCGCCTCGGGGCGACCGACGACGACGCGGAGTGAGAATGCTCGAACGGTGGGAGAGCTCATGACCGAACTCGACGATCAGGTCGCGATCGTAACCGGCGGCACCCGCGGAATCGGGCGTGCCATCGCGGAGGAGCTCGCCGATGGGGGTGCCAAGATCGCCGTGGTCGCGACGACCGCGGAGGGCGCGGCGCGTGTGGCCGAGCTGCTCCCGGGCGCGGGACACGCCGGGTTCGGCGTCGATGTCTCGGACGCCGCCGCGTGCACGGGTCTCGTGTCCGCGGTGGAGGAGGCGCTCGGACCTCCCGAGATCCTGGTCAACAACGCCGGGATCACTCGCGACAACATCCTGCCGCGCATGAAGGACGAGGAGTGGCAGGGGGTGCTCGACACCAACCTCTCGGGGGCCTTCTACGTCATGCGGGCAGCCGCCCGCGGCATGATGAAACGACGGTCGGGGAAGATCGTGAATGTCTCGAGCATCGTGGGCTTGACGGGAAACCGAGGCCAGTCCAACTATGCGGCGGCCAAGGCCGGTCTGAACGCGCTCACCAAGAGCGTGGCGCAGGAACTGGCCGGCCGCGGCGTGCGAGCGAATGCCGTAGCGCCCGGCTTCATCGAGACCGACATGACGGACCAACTGCCCGAGGACGTGCGGGACGCGATGTTGGATCGAATACCCCTGGGTCGGCTCGGATCCCCCGCAGACGTGGCGAAGGTGGTCCGCTTCCTGGTCGGACCGGCCGGAGCGTACGTGACCGGACAGGTCATCGTGGTAGATGGTGGGATGGTGATGTAGGGAGGTGCGGAGGCGGCGGGCGGCGGCACCACGACGTGACCGAGCGGCCCGATCGAGACTCGAAGTCTGGGGATCGTGACGATCCCGTTTCATTCAAGGAGAGCGCGCAATGTCGGACAACGCTACGCGGGTGCGCGAGATCATCGCGCAAGAGCTGGGCGTCGAGAGCGAGAAGGTTACGGACGAGGCCAACTTCGTGGAGGACCTCGGCGCCGACTCGCTGGACACCGTCGAGCTCGTAATGGCATTCGAGGAGGAGTTCGGGATCGAGATCCCCGACGAGGATGCGGAGCAGATGCAGACCGTCGGTCAGGCGATCAAGTATCTCACCGAGAAGGAATCCTGATCAAAGCGTCGACGCGTTGATGAAAAGACGTGTAGCGATCACCGGGGTCGGGCTGATCACGCCGATCGGACTCGACCCCGGATCCACATGGGATGCCCTGCTAGCGGGCACGAGCGGCGCCGGACCGATCACCTTGTTCGATGCATCGGATCAGTCCGTGCGGTTCGCGTGCGAGGTCAAGGATTTCGATCCCGAGAACTACATGGATCGAAAGGAAGCCCGGCGCGCGGATCGGTTTCTGCAGTTCGCGCTCGCATCCGCCGCGCAAGCGGTGGACGAGGCCGGGCTCGCGAACGGGTTCGGGGAGACGCCGGAGGGCCGGGTGGGGGTCATCATCGGATCCGGCATCGGCGGGCTCCCGTTGCTCGAGGAGCAGCACGGCAAGCTGCTCGCGAAAGGGCCGAGCCGGGTATCTCCGTTCTTCATCCCGATGTTCATCGCCGACATGGCCGCGGGGATGGTGTCGATGAAGTACTCGGCGCGAGGCCCCAACTACGCCACGGTATCGGCGTGCTCGTCGAGCGCGCATGCGATCGGCTTGGCCTTCCGCTCGGTTCGAAACGGCGAGGCGGACATCATGATCGCCGGTGGCACCGAGTCGACCGTGACGCCTCTGTGTGTGGCCGGGTTCGCGTCGATGAAGGCGATGTCGACGCGCAACGACGATCCGGAGGCCGCATCTCGTCCGTTCGACGCGGGAAGAGATGGGTTCGTGCTCGGCGAAGGCGCCGGGATGCTGATCCTCGAGGAGCTTGAGCACGCGAAGACGCGTGGGGTCCCGATCATCGGCGAGCTGATCGGGTTTGGCCAGAGCGCCGATGCGCACCACATGACGGCCCCGGCCCCGGATGGCTCGGGGGCGCGGAGCGCCATGGAGCACGCGCTCGCGGACGCCGACCTGGAGCCGACGGATGTCCAGTACATCAACGCGCACGGAACCTCGACGCCGGCCAACGACTCGGCGGAGACGACCGCGATCAAGGACGTCTTCGGCGACCACGCCTACGACCTCGTGGTCGGCTCCACCAAATCCATGACCGGGCATACGCTCGGAGCCGCGGGGGCGATCGAGGGAGCGATCTCCGCCTACGTATGTCAGCGCGGCGTGATCCCGGCCACGATCAACTTCGAGGAAGCGGACCCGGCGTGCGACCTGGAGTATGCGCACCACGGTGTCATCGAGCGACCCGTCGCGGTCGCGCTCACGAACTCGTTCGGGTTCGGAGGTCACAACGTGTGTCTCGCCATCCGACGGTGGGACGAGAACTAGGCGAACATCGAGAGCCTACAGGGAGAGAAGCACGATGAGCGCGAAGCGCGTGTTGATGATGATGGGATCCGAGTCGGACCGCCCGACGATGGAGAAAGGC
>JAKSCH010000322.1 GCA_022360695.1 Gemmatimonadota bacterium | reverse complement strand
GCCTGCAGCGACGGCTCATGCTCCTCGAGATAGAGCGCGACCTGCGCGTCGGAGACCCGCCGCAGCAGAGGACGGACCAAGAACCAGGCGACCAGACCGGCGAGCGAGGTCCACAACACGATCCGGAAGATGAGGACGGCCGAGTCGTCGAACCGAAGCCGATCCACGCCGAAGGTCGAAGCGAAGAAGACGATGAAGCCGGCGCCGAGCACTACGGCGCCCCCCTGCACGAGCTGTCGAGCCCGCCAGCGTCGCCGAACGCTTCGGACGACCTCGAGAAGCTGTTGCCCCGAGTCGCCTACCCTTCGCTTCATGCCATCCTCCGAACCCCTCGTTGATCGCTCACGCCGACCGCGCGAGCCCCGATGCGGGACGCCGTCGCGTCCAGCGGTTCGCTACGATGCTCTCCGCGGCCAACGCCACGGCCGCCAACGCGACGAGGACCCACCACAGCTCGACGGGGCGAGCCTCGGTCACCTCGCTCCCGGGCGTCGGTGTAGACGGATCGCCGCCCGCGCCCGCACCCACCACCGATTCGGAGACGCGCTCCGGTGCGATGGGCGTCAAGTCCGACTCCCGGAGCTCCGGGTTGACGGCGACGGTCACCGTAGCCGACCCATCGGGCGCCTCCACGGAGTAGAACCCGGCGCGGTCGAACTCGATCCACGTCGGTCCGTCCGTCCGCTCGATCGGGGCCCGGTCTCCGGCGGGGTTCACGAGCACCCAATCGCCATCGACGACGACATCGTCACCGGCCAACGCGGCGAGCTCGAGCACGTCGCCGGTGGCGACCCACCGCTCGGGCTCCCGATACCCCGTCGCGTGGAGCGCCACCCGGTGCAAGAACGGCAAGAACACCGGCTGTAGGGCGAGGTCGTTCCAGAACCGATCCAGGCTCGAGGTCCACACCAATACGCGACCCTCGCCGACGAGCCCCTCGACCAGCGCCGGCTCGCCCCCCTCGTAGCGCGCGATGACCCGCGCGTCGGGTCCGGGCGTAAAGCCTCGAAACCGGAAGAACCGCGCTTCCGAGAAGTCGCCGCTCCGGGGCGTCGAGAAGATCTCGAAGACGGGGTGGTCGTAGTCGAGCCACGAGAGACGGCTCCCTCCCCGCCCGGAACGATCCGCCGTGGACCCCACCTCGCCGCCGAGCAGCTCACGACCCGCCTCCGCCCACGAGCCGACGTTCGTGTTGGGGCCGAGCGCGATGAGCAGCCCGCCCCCTTCGGTCACCCAGTCGCGCAGCCGCCCCGCCCGACCGGCGTCCGAAAGATCGGCGTCGTTCACGATCACGAGCTGCACTGCGGCGAGCGCGGCGGCATCGAGACCTCCGATCCCGCGTCGCGACGCTCGGATCCGCGGCGCTTCACCGATCGACAGCGCGCGCTCGACGAACAGACTGCGGTCGGCGCGCCCGCGCGCGCCTTCGACCACGAGCGTCTCGAGCGCCTCGTCCGCCGAGGCCATGAACCTCAGGGCGTCGTCGACCGCGAGCCCATCCGGTCGGATGGTCACGCGGGCGCGGGTGCGACCTTCCGGGATCGCGACGTCGTCGAAGGCGATCGTCCCCGCGCCACGCGGCGCGAGATCGACCGGGATCGTGGCGACCGCCCGACCGCCGAGCTCGAGCGAGACCGGCAGCCCCTCCACGGCCGATTCGCCCATGTTCGCGAGCCGCACGAGCACGCGCGCCCGGTCCGCGGCCCCGCCCTGGAGCCGCGCATCGGCGACGGCGACGTTCTCGGCCGCGGTCTCGGACAGGTTTACTGCCCGGAGCGTGACGCCGTCGGGGAGCCGCACGCGGCCTCCGTCCTCCCATGCGGTCCGCTGGAAGTCGGAGATCAACACGACTTCGCGCACCGAACGGTCCGACTCGTCGAGGATACGGCTCGACACCTGGAGACCCGCATCGATCCGTGTCGCTCGATCCGTGAGCTCGAGATCGTCGAGGAGAGCACCGACCGCGATGAGATCCTCGGTCAGGCCGCTCCGTTCCGTGGCATCCTCCTCGAACGTCACGATCGCGGCGCGATCCCCGACCGCGAGCTCGCTCACGACCGATCGCGCCTCGTCGAGCGCGCGCGACCACCGGTCGCCGAAGCCCAGGCTCGCCGATGTGTCGAGCAGCAGGACGACGTCGCGGGACGCATCGCCCGCGGGTCCGGAGGCCCGCTCGAAGAAGGGCCGGGCGAACGCGACGGCGAGCAGGCCGATGCCGAGACACCGGAGCGCGAACAACAAGGGGTGTCGGATCCGCCGGCGGTTCGTCGTCTTGAACGGGACCTTGCGCAAGAACATCAGCGATGGGAAGACCGTGACCCGACTTCGCTGACGCTGGGTCAGGTGGATGATCACCGGGATCAACAGCAGACCGAGACCGGCGAGGAAGGCCGGAGCGAGAAACGACATCAGCCCTTCCCCTTCAAACGTCGCGCGCGATGCGACAGATAGCGGAAGAGGACGGCGTCGAGCGGGGTCGATGTCAGGATGAGCTCATGGTCGATCCGGTGCTCGATCATCGTCTTCGCGATCGTGCCGACGTGTCCCTCGACCGCGGAGAGGTACTCGTCTCGCATGGCGTCCGGCGTGATCGGCAGACGCTCCCCGGTCTCGAGATCCTCGAACGATCGAGGGGCTTCGAACGGAAAATCGACCTCGGCCGGATCGAGCACCTGAAAGACGATGATGTCCTGGCCGCGACTCCGGAGCGTCCCCACGCATTCGAGCACGTGCTTGGGGTCGGCGTACAGATCCGATACGAGGATCGCGAGACCGCGACGCAGCAGGCTCTCGGCCACCTGGGTCAGCGGCTTCCGCAGATCGCCCGAGGGCTCGGGCTCCGTGCGGTCGAGCGCCGCGAGGACCAGGCGTCGGTGTCGCACCGAGGGCGGTACGTACTCGGTGAGCGACTCGCCGAACACGCCGAGGCCGACGCGATCGCGCTGACCCGCCGACAGATAGGCGAGACACGCGGTGAGGTACTTCGCGTATTCCAGCTTCGTGATCCCACGCGAGCCGTAATCCATCGAGCGAGACGCGTCGAGCGCGAAGAACACGTTCGCGTTCGTCTCCGCCTCGTACTCCTTGATGTAGAAGCGGTCGGTCCGCGCGTACACCCGCCAGTCGATCTTGCGGATGTCATCGCCCGGCATGTACTCGCGGTGCGCCGCGAAGTCGAGTGAGAGCCCGAGAAACGGTGAGTTGTGGAGCCCGGCGATGAACCCCTCGACGACCGACTGGGCGACGAGCTCCAGGTTTCCGATCCGCGCGAGCACGGTGGGATCCAGGAACTGCGTCCCGGGGACGGTCTTCGAGGCGATCCGGGCCCGTACCATCGGCTACATCCCGGACGCGGGCGGCTTCACGTCCGCCAAGAGCTTCTGAACCAGATCGTCGGAGGTGACCCGCTCGGACTCGGCGTGGAAGTTGGTGAGCACGCGGTGCCGGAAGACCGGGGGACACAAGGCCCGCACGTCCTCGAACGACACGTTCACCTCGCCGCGCAGGAGGGCGCGCGCCTTTCCCCCGAGCACGAGATACTGGGCTGCTCGGACGCTCGCCCCGTACGCGACGTATTCCTTCACGTAGTCCGGCGCGTCGTCCCGGCCGGGCCGCGTTCGTCGCGCGAGCTGCACCGCGTGGCGCGCCACGGGCTCGGACATCGGGACTTTCCGAACGAGCTCCTGAAACGCGAGGATCTCGTCGGCCGAGAGCACGGCGCCGGGCGGCTCGCCCTGGATCGCCGTCGTCTTCTGCACGACCTCGAGCTCCTCGTCCTCGGGCAGGTAGTCGATGTCGATGTGGAACATGAAGCGATCGAGCTGCGCCTCGGGCAACGGGTACGTGCCCTCGAGCTCGATCGGGTTCTGCGTGGCCAGCACGAAGAACGGATTCGGCAGGTCATACGTCCGACCCTGGATCGTGACCTGCTTCTCCTGCATGGCTTCGAGCAGCGCAGCTTGTGTCTTCGGCGGTGTACGGTTGATCTCGTCCGCGAGCACCACGTTCGCGAACAAGGGGCCCTCCACGAACGCGAGCTTGCGACGACCCGTCTCGGGGTCCTCCTGGATGATGTCCGTCCCGGTGATGTCCGAGGGCATGAGATCGGGCGTGAACTGGATCCGGTTGAAGCTCAGGTCGAGCACCTCGGACAACGCTGCGATCAGCAGCGTCTTCGCCAGGCCGGGCACACCGACGATCAGGCTGTTGCCACCCGCGAACAGCGAGATGAGCACCTGCTCGACGACGTCCTCCTGCCCGATGATGACCTTCTTGAGCTCGGATCGGACGCTCTCGCCCGCCGCTCGTAGTCGATCGGCGAGCTCCGCATCATCAGCCAATTTGATGTTGGCTTCCATCCTCGCTCCTTCCATCGTCGGCTCCGCTGCCGACGGTATGTGTCAATGCGTGAGGGCGTAGATGACGTAGTTGACGCCCAGCTTGTACGCTTCGTTCGAGAGCTCGATCGGGATGAACCCCCGGTCCGACCACTCCATGTAGTCCCCGATGTCGTTGTCGCGGTTCACGATCACCATCAACCGCCGATCGGGATCGTTGTCCTCGAAGATGCCCCAGTAGCTCGCCATGCCCCAGCCGTACGGATGTGGCATTTGGATGTTCTCATCCTCCAGGTGGAAGAACGAGTCGAACACGGGGTGCGACGCGTCGAGCTCCACGAGGCGGTAGCCCGGGAGGAGCAGGTGGAACTGCTGCTCGAGATTGTACCAGTCCCGCGGACCGGCGTTGTCGTCGAGGATGAGAAAGCCGCCCTTGAGGAGGTAGTTCCGCAGGTTCTCCGTCTCGGCCTCGGTCATCCGCCAGAACCCCGGCTCGGACAGGTACGCCACCGGGTACTTGAACAGCTCCGGGTCGTCCATCGCCAGCACGTTGCCGCCACCGAGCCGCGGAGAGACCGTGGTCAACGCATCCATGATCTTGCCGAAGTTCGTCTCGGCCACCGGCCAGTCGTGCGACCAGCCCGGCCCTCCACGACCTCCCGACCCGAACGTGTGATAGTAGAGTCGCACGAACGTGAAGAGCCCCGAGTACTCGGTGTTGTATTGCTGGTAGGCTTCGAGATCCGACCCGAACCCGAACCCGCCGCGCCGCCGCCCCTGCCCCTCGGCGGGGGGAGCGAACGACCCCCCCAAGACGGCCAGCGCGAGGGCGGTCGGCACGAGACGACGGAGCGGC
>JAKSCH010000197.1 GCA_022360695.1 Gemmatimonadota bacterium | reverse complement strand
GCCGGCCCGGAGACGGATAGAGACAGTGGAAACGTCAGCGGGAACGGCGAGCGACCTCGAGACCAAAGCGTCGCTCGAGCCCGGTTCCGAGCAGCGGATCTTCGACGCGGCGCTCGAGGTCTTCTCGCGGAAGGGCATGGACGGCGCCCGGATGCAGGAGATCGCCGACCACGCGGAGATCAACCGCGCCCTCCTTCATTACTACTTCCGAAGCAAGAGCCAGCTCTACGAAGCCGTGTTCGCGCACGGGTTCAAGCAGTTCATGGGCGGGCTCAGCCAGTCGATGCGGGCGGAGCGATCGTTCGAGGACTCGCTGCGCACGTTCGTGTACGGATACATCGACTACATCTTCGAGCACCAGAACATGGCGCGTCTGATGCTCAACGAGTGTCTCTGCGGCGGGCCGATCCTCGAACGCTACATGACCGCCGCGCTCGAGAAGCGCGACGAGATGCCCGGTCTGATGATGGAAGACCGGATCCTCGCGGCGATCGAGACCGGCGAAGTTCGAGCCGTGAACGTCCAGCACACGATGCTCACCATCATCTCCGCCTGTCTGTTTCCGTTCGTGGCGCTCCCCACGGTTCGGATCTTCCACCCCGAGGTCGAGGGGGACTTCGAGGCGTGGGTCGAGGAGCGAAAGACGCAGGTCGTCGACCTGCTGCTCCAAGGGCTTCGGCCCGATGGAGGCCCCGCATGATGCGCGGCGCGCGATACTCCGGACGGCAGACGATCCCTCGCCGGGGCACGGCGCTCGGTCGCCGACCCGGTGGAGCGGTCGCGTCGGTAGCGCTCCTCGCCGGGGCGTGCTCGTTCGCGCCGTCTCCGGAGATGCCGGAGACGGTGGTCGAGATGCCGGGGACCTACGCGGCCGACGCCGACATCGCCGACCACGAGCCGCTCGAGTGGTGGCGGTCGTTCCGTGATCCGACCCTCGATCGTCTCGTCGAGACGGCGCTCGTCGCGAACCTGGATCTGCGCGAGGCCGTCGCCCGGCTGGAGGAGCTTCGACACCGCTACCGGATCGCGCGGGCGCCGCTTCTCCCATCGATCACGCTCAACGCGGACGTCACCGAGTCGAGCTCGCCCGGGAACACCGGACTCGGCGGCTCCTTCGGGGGAGAGGACGACGAGCCGGCGGACTCCGCGGCGGCGCCCCTGTTCGTGCTCCCCGATCGGTTCGCGTTCACCACGTACTCGGCTTCGCTCGGATTCGCCTACGAGGTCGATTTCTGGGGACGTCTCCGGAACGAGACGAGCGCGTCGATCTACGACTTCCTCGCGTCGCGCGCGGATCTCGAGACCGTGCGTCTGACTGTCATCGGCTCGACGATCTCGACGTATCTCGAAGTCGTCGCGCTGCGCCGGCAACTGGGCCTCGCCGAGGAGAACGTCGACCTGCTGCGCGAGCGCTCAGAGCTCACGGAAGAGCGCTACCGCGCGGGGCTAACGAACTCCTT
>JAKSCH010000531.1 GCA_022360695.1 Gemmatimonadota bacterium | reverse complement strand
GGGGTTTCCTGGATCGCGGCGGGTTCCTCGACCGCGGGGGTTTCCTGGATCGCGGCGGGTTCCTCGACCGCGGGGGTTTCCTGGATCGCGGCGGCTTCCTTGATCGCGGATGGCCGGGGGGCACGACGACCGGTGGCGAGTACAGGGGAGCCATCGTCCTGGAGGGCGACGGCGAGCTGGCCGCGCGGCTCGAGGAGCGCGAGGCACCGCCCGAAGCGACGGGGACCACCGCGGCCGACCTGCTTCGCGAGATTCGGGACACGATGCGCGCGATCGCCAAGACCGTGGGAGCCGAGACGTCGTCGTCCCGCAACGGCGCCGACGAAGCGACCGTCGACCCGGTCCTCCCGAACGCCGAGCCCGCGGATCATTCCCGACCCCACCAGCTCCTGTGGTCGGAAGATCTGGCCAAGAAGCTCAAGCGCGCGAACGCCAAGGTCGTGCTGTTGAGCGCGTGCGAGACGGCCATGCGCGACGCGGAGGCGAGGGGGGTCGCCGCATCGCTCCTCAAAGCCGGCGTGCCCGTCGTCATCGCGATGCAGTACGTGATCAGCGACGGCGCGGCGATCGCGTTCGCACGGGCGTTCTACAAGGCCCTCGCCTGCGGTCTCGCGCTGGACGAAGCCGTGTCGTTCGGTAGACGCGCGATCATGTTCATGACCGAGGCGGCGCAGCCCGCCGATGACGAAGAGGAGGAGCGGCCCCGCGAGCAGGACTGGGGCGTTCCCGTCGTGTACGCGAGCTCGGTATCGGGGGCCCTGTTCCCCGAGCTCCGTACGATCGCCGCGTCGCGCGCCGGCCGGTTGCCCGAGCTCGAAGGACGACTCGACCCGGCGCCCACCGCCAAGGCGGAGGACGCCTCGTCGGCCGGCGGCGCGGGCGCCGTCTCGGCGGCGGTGCGAGACGCGCTACACGAGCCGATTCAAGCGCCGCTCGACTACGCGACCTCGACCGACCCCGCGCCGGCGACCCCGGCCGGGCAGGGAGCGGAGACAGACTCCTGACTTCGCCCCGAATCGGGCGTCACGTCGGGGACACGAGCGGGGGGTGACCGATCGGGCACTGCGCCTGCACCGCCCCCGCGAGCGCGAGCGCGCGCGGTTCGTCGAATGCCGGTACAACGACCTGGAGCCCCACCGGGAGGCCGGCCGGATCCAGGCCGGCCGGTACCGCCGCCACCGGTAACCCCGGCAGCGAGAGCAGGAACGTCGGCGCGACCCAGTCGATGTACGTCTTCATCTCGACCCCCGCGATCGTCCGTGGATAGTTCTCCTCGGCGCCGAACGGCGGGATCGCCATGCAGGGGGTGAGGACCGCCGCGTAACGCTCGAAGAGACCGTGGAACTGCTCGCGCATCGCTCGGCGCACGCCCTCGGCCGCGCCGAGCTCGCGGGCCGTCACCTCGAGACCCGACTTCAGATTCGCGGACACGTTGGGTCCGTAGTCGTCGACCCGATCGAGCTCGTGGTGCAGCTGCGCGACGAACCAGTACCCGCGAAGCGCGATGAACGCGTCGCGACCGTACGAGAGATCGAGGTCGATCTCGTCGACCCGTACGCCTCGGCCCCGGAGACGATCGACCGCCTCGTCGCACACGTCGGCCACGTCCGGGTCGATCCCGATCCCCGCGATGTCGCGGCAGTAGGCCAGCGTGCGTTGGAAGAGATCCGACTCGGCGACCGGGGCTTCCCCGCAGCTCCATCTCGGCGGAGCGGTCACCGGCGCCTCATCGGCCGGAGCCGCGAGCGCGCTCAGCGCGAGGCCGACGTCGGCGGCGGAACGGGCCATCACGCCGGTCGCCTGTAGGTCGTCCCACAGATAGGCCGACGGCACGGTGGGGATGAGCCCGACCGAGGGGCGAAGCCCGACCACGCCGCAGAACGACGCCGGGATCCGGAGCGACCCGCCGAGATCGGTCCCGTGCGCGAGCGAGATCATCCCCGTCGCGAGCGCCGCCGCGCCGCCACCCGTCGAGCCGCCGGGGCTCCGCGCCAGATCCCAGGGGTTGCGCGTCGCGCCGAACACGTCGTTCCACGTGCTCCCACCCGCGGCGAACTCGGGCGTGTTCGTCTTCCCGAGGATGACGGCTCCCGCCTCGCGGAACCGACGCACGACCAGGGCGTCTTCGGTCGGCTCGTGGAGCTCGAACCGTTTCGATCCGTACGTCGTCCGCAGCCCCGCCGTCTCGGTGACGTCCTTGATGCCGACGACGAGCCCGGCCAGCGGACCTGCATCGACCCCTCGGGCGAGCTTCTCGTCCACGGCCGCCGCCTCGGCGTACGCCTCCGGGTTGGACGTGACGATCGCGTTCACGGCCTCGTTGTGACGCTCTACACGAGCGATACAGGCCTCGAGCAGCTCGGCGGCGCGCAGCTCGCCCTCGCGAATCCGTCGCGCCTGTTCGTGCGCGGGGAGCGACGCGACGTCGCCCGTCGGGTTCATCCCGGCGTTCGAGTCAGCGATCGCCCGTCGTGGCGCCGACCGGTGGCAGGAACATCTGCGCGATCGCTTCGCCGTACCGCGCGGAATCGAACGGCAGCGCGTTCACCTGGAGCGCGATCACGACGCCCTGATCCGCGAAGTTGCCGAGAAACGAGCGCGTGCCCTTGACGGTGCCCGTGTGACTCGGGTACCGACGTCCCGCGGGGTCGGTGCGGATGAACCAGGCGAGCGCTTGCTCGTGGCCCAGCGGAACGGGCGCGGCGCCGGGCACGTGCTGCGTGATCGAAGGATCGATCTGGGGGCGGTGCATCTCGGCGACCGTCTCCGGAGCGAGCAGCTTCCCGGCGTTGATCGCGAGCGCGAAGCGAACCAGGTCCTCGACGTTCGAGATGATCCCTCCACCGGCGTACTTGTAGCTCGGGTCCTCGGGCAGCGCGTGCACGAACCGACCGCCCTCGTCGCGGACGTATCCGTGACCGCGGTTCTGGACGACGCGGCTCGGCACGTCGAACTGCGTCGCCAGCATCCCGGCGGGCTCCCAGACGTGACGCTTGAGGTACTCCTCGAAGTCCGACCCGGAGGCCGCCTCGACGATGCCGTGCTGGAGGTTGTGCGCGTGCGACGAGTACATCCAGGCGGTTCCGGGCTCGTACACGAGCGGATCGTCGCGCCACAGCTCGGTCGCTTCCTCGAACTCGTCGAAGTGGCGATAGGCGAGCAGGCCGTGGGGCCCGAACTCGACGCCGTCGTAGTGCCGAATCCCCGAGGTGTGGGTGAGGATCTGTCGGACCGTGATCGGGTGCTCTCGCTCGGGGTAGTACGGGAGATAGGTCTGGATCGTCGCGTCCAGATCGACCTTCCCCTCTTCGACGAGCTTCATGAGCCCCACGACGGCGAGCACCTTGGAGACGGAGCCCACGTTGTGGACGGTGCGACCGGTAGCCGGGATCCGATTGTCGAGCTCCGCGTAGCCGACTCCCTCGGAGAACACGATCTCCCCGTCGACCGCCACGGCGACGGAGATCCCAGGCAAGTCGTTCTCGTTGCGGATCTGCTCCATGTAGTCGAGGAGCTGCTCGCGAGACACGGCTTGCCCCGCCGCTCCGGGGATGATCGTCACGATTAGGGTCAGCGCGACGATCGCCGCGCGGGCGCCGCTCGGTCGGCATCCTGCGTTCCTGGTGCTCACGCTCGGTTCCTCTTCCTCAAGTATCGCTCGAGTGCAACCGCCTGATTGTGTCGCGTGTCTCGCGCGGAGTACAAGAGCGTCACCCGCTCGTCTCGCAGACGACGCTCCAGCTCCGCCACGAGGTCGCGGTTCGCGTCGAGCTCCGTCGCGTACCGCTCGAGAAACGCATCCCACTTCGCGGGGTCGTGCGCGAACCACGTTCGAAGCGCGTCGCTCGGCGCGATCTCGCGCATCCACGCGTCGAGCCGGGCTCGGTCCTTGGACACCCCCCGGGGCCAGAGCCGGTCGACGAGGATCCGAGCACCGTCATCGGGGGATGCCTCCTCGTATACCCGCTTCGTGCGGAGATCCAAGCGACGCGGCTCCCGAACGGTCGCGACTCAGCCCTCGACGAACGCGACGACTCGACAGAACGCGGCTTCGCCTCCCTTGAAGTTCCAGGGGAAGCATCCGATGGTCAGCCGTCGGTTCTGGAGCTCGGGTGCGCCGATCCGGCCACCCAGGTTCTCGACGTGCATGCACTCGTGGGGAAAGAGCGCGTTGTGCGTGAGCTGATAGTGGTCCTCCGGGAACAACCGGTCGACCTCGTCCGCCCCGCCGAAGACGCGCTCCGCGAGCGCGCGCACGCGGTCGCAATGGCCGAACGTGCCCTTCCCCAGGAACCGGCCGATCGGGAGGTTCATGGGGTGATCCGTCGAGATCGCGTCGACGCCCCAGATCTTGATCTTCTTGTCGATCAGCCACCCCACGAGATCGGGGTGGGCGCCGGGGTGCGTATGGACGTAGCGCTCTTCGTTCGCCTCTTCGCCGAACTGCGCGAACCGGTGCCACCCCGTGTGGAGGATGAGCAGGTCGCCGTCGCGCACCTCGACGCGCGACTCGATCATCTCGGGCGTGTACGCCCCCAGATCGCTCATCTCGTCCGTAAGATCGACGATCACGCCATCGCCGTAGAGCCACTCCATGGGGATCTCGTCGATCGTCATCCCGTTCGTCACGAAATGGCGCGGCGCGTCGAGGTGCGTCCCCATGTGGTTCGACGTCTGGATGTACTGTGCGTTCACCCCGTGCTCGACCTTGCGCTTGATGTACTTGACCTCGAACGGCGGGTAGTACGGCCAGAAGAAGCAATCTTGGTTGAGCGGCTGTGACAGATCGTAGAGCTTCATCTGCGCTCGGCTCCTATCTCGGTTCACGTCGTCCCGTCCCGACAGCATCGAAGAGCTCCTTGACCGCGGGCTTCTGGACCTTGCCCATCGCGTTTCGCGGGAGCTCGTCCACGCACAGCCATACGCGCGGCACCTTGTAGGGCGCCAGTCGATCGCGCGACCACATGTCGAGCACGATCCGCACGGCTTCGTCACGTTCCTCACGCGTCATCCGCGCCGCCCGACCGGCGGGGGTCAAGTCGGGCGCGTACCACGTCCCGGGCTCGGGGACGATCGCCGCCGCGACCCGCTCGCCCCACTCCTCGCTCGGGAGCCCGACGACCGCGCAGTCGTGGACGCCGCGGTGCGAACGCAGGAGCTCCTCGATCTCGACCGCCGAGATCTTGTACCCACCGCTCTTCAGGATGTCGACCGAGCTCCGCCCCAGGATTCGATAGTACCCGTCCTCGAGGACCGCCTCGTCGCCGGTACGAAACCAACCCTCGTCGAAGGCGGCCGCCGTTTCCTTTCGGCGTTTCCAGTACTCCGCGAACACCATCGGGCCCCGCACCTGGATCTCGCCGGTGGCCTGGTCGGCGCGAGGCTCCAGACCCTCCGCCACGACGTGGCCATCGGTCGGATCGACGAGACGCAGATCGACGCGCGGCAGCGGCTGGCCGACGGTGCCCGGGCGCCGTTCGCCCTCGTACGGATTCGAGAGCCCCATCCCGATCTCGGTCATCCCATACCGCTCGAGGAGACGGTGTCCCGTGACCGCCTCCCAACGCTCGAACACGCTGACGGGCAACGCCGCCGAGCCGGATACCATGAGCCGCAGCCGACTCACGCCCCGCGCCCACCGCGCGCGCGAGAACTCGTCCGCCTCGTCCAGCGCGCGGAGGAGCTTCGTGTAGATGGTCGGGACCGCCATGAAGACCGTGATGTCACCCGACGCCAGCCGGTCCCAGGCGGTCGTCGGATCGAACGGTTGGCTGAACTCGACCGTGGCGCCGGCGTACAGCGCGGTCGCGAGCGCGTTGACGATCCCATGCGTGTGGTGGAGCGGAAGCACGTGGAGGATCCGATCTTCGGGTGCCCACCTCCACGCTTCGACGAGCGAGGCCATGTGCGCCTCGAGATTCGCATGCGTCGTGACCACGCCCTTGGGACGCCCGGTGGTGCCGCTCGTGTAGAGAATCAGGGCCCTGCGCCCGGGGGTGAGGCGCGGCAGCCTCGGGAGCTCGGTGACGTCGACGGCCTCCGCCCGCTCCCGATCGCTCAGGAGGGGGACGATCGGCACGACCTCGTAGCCGGCGCTTCCGATCGGCCGATAGGGAAGCTCCCGCGTCTCGGCGATCGGACGCAGCTTGGGGTCCAACGACTCCGTCGCCACCAGCATCGCGACGTCCGCATCGTCGATCACGTACTCGAGCTCCGGGTCCGGGTGATCGGGACACAAGGGCACCGCGATCCCACCCGCACGCCAGATGGCCCATTGCGTGACGACGTACTCGAACCCCGGTTCCATCAAGAAGGCGACGCGTTTTTCCTTCAGGTCCTTTCGCTTCCCGAGCAACTGCGCCGCGCGGAGCCGTGATCGCGTATCGAGCCACTCGTACGTGTAGGACGCACCGCCGTCGATCACCGCGGCCCGCGAGCCGTGTTCGGCCGCGCCGTCTAACAGCCCGATGCTCACGCTCGCTCCTCTCGCATGAGCCAAGCATACACCACGAACGATGCGGCCGCCGCCGAGAACCACGCGCCCTCGAACAAGAACGACAGGCTCGGGTGGAGCTTGCCCGCGATCGCGACGCCGACCCCCACCACGAGCGCGATCAGCGCGGATCGGTTGATCCCGCGGTCGTACTCGTACGCGCCCGTCGTGGAATAGAGATCGCGGAGCTCGAGCCGGAAGCGGCGCACCCAGCCGTAGTCGCAGATCATGATGCCGCCGACGGCGCCGAGCAGACCCGAGTAGCTGATGAGCCACGTCTGATACGCGTCCAGCAGGAGCCACGGGAAGAGCAGGATCCCGATCGCCCCGGCGATCATCCCCCCGGCGCGAAAGCCGATCCGGCGCGGGGCGAGGTTGGAGAAGCTGTTCGCCGGCGCGACGACGTTCGCGGCGATGTTCGTCGACAGCGTGGCCAGCGCGAGGACCGCCATCGCGACGAAGCCCAGCCAGGGTGCGCCTTCCGCGGTCAAACGGGTCACGAGATCGATCGGGTTCCAGATCGCTTCGCCGAACAGCAGCACCGTGGCGCTCGTCACGACGATACCGACGAACGCGAAGAGCGGCATGGTCGTCAGTAGGCCCACCGCCTGCCCGATCGCCTGATCGCGCTGGCTCGCCGCGTAGCGGGTGAAGTCCGGGATGTTGAGGGAGAGCGTCGCCCAGTACCCCACCATGGCGGTGAGCCAGGGGAGGAAGAGCCGGGGAAAGGATGTCCCCGTCTCGCCCGCCGTCGCCCCGGCGCCGAGCACCTCCGACCCGCGAAGGGCCGCGTCGAGACCGCCGACCCCGATGAGCGCCCAAGCGAGCAACGCGAGGCCGGTGAGCAGCAGGAACGGCGCCGCCAACGTCTCGAGCCGCTTGATCGACTCCGTGCCGTGCCATGCGAAGTGCATGTTCACGAGCCAGAAGATGAAGAAGCCGAGGTAGTGCCCCGCGGTGTACCCCATGAACGTCGTTTCGCCGCCCAACGCGTTCCACCCGGGGAACACGAACCCCAGCATCGCGTGCACCGCGAGACCGCCGATCCAGGTCTGAATCCCGAACCACCCGCACGCGACGATCGAGCGGGCCACCGAGGCCACGTGGGCGCCCTTCCACCCGAACGAGGCCCGCGCGAGCACCGGGAACGGGATCCCGTACCGCGTCCCGGCGTGGGCGTTCACGATCATCGGGACGAGCACGATCACGTTCCCGAGCTGGATCGTGAGCAGGCTCTGCCACCAGCTCATCCCGGCGTCGATCATGCTCGCGGCGAGCATGTAGGTCGGGATGCAAACGCTCATCGCGACCCACAGCGCGACGAAGTGCCATCGACGCCACGTCCGGGCCGTCATGCTCGTCGGAGCGATGTCGTCGTTTACGAGCGGACCCGTCGGGAGGGGAGCCTCGAGCGTGACGAAGTCCGTACCGCTCGCGGGACGAGGCCTCATGCGACGCGCTCGCGCGCCCGGCCTACGGCTCGAAGCAAGACGCGGGTCGTGAGCAGTCGCGCGAGGTGACGACGGTACGCCTCGCTGCCGTGCATGTCGGCGGCGGGCTCGCACGCCTCGGCGGCCGCGACCGCGGCCTCCTCGATCCGCTCGGGCGTCGGCGACACCCCGCGCAACGTCGCCGCAGCGTCCTCGAGCAGACAGGGCGTCGGACCGGCGTTGATCAACGACACCGCGGCCTCTTCGCACGCGCCGTCCGCACGGAGCCACACGCGCGCGGCCGCCCCGACGATGGCGTAGTCGCCGCTCCGGCGCGCGAGCTCCTCGAACGCGGTCCCCTCCCCCGGTCGCAGACCTGGAACGGCGATCTCGACGAGAAGCTCGTCGGGTTCGAGCGCGGTGAAGAACGGACCCAGATACAAGTCCTCGAGCGGAAGACTCCGCTCGACCCGTCCGTCCGATTCGCCATCTCGTGGCCGGCGCGCGATGCGCACCCGGGCACCGAGCGCGAGCAGGACCGCCGGCAGCTCCGCCGCCGGGTCGGCATGCGCCAGCGAGCCACCGACCGTACCGCGCGTCCGTATCTGCGCGTGGGCGATCGATGGCGCGGCTTCCGCGAGGAGGGGCGCCGCGCGTCGTACCGACGGATCGCGCTCCAACGCGACCTGACGGGTCATCGCCCCGATCCGTAGACCGCCATCCGCCGTCGGCTCGATGAACGCCAGCTCTTCGATCGCGTTCAGGTCGACCAGCGTCGCGGGACCGCCGAGCCGGAAGTTGAGCATCGGCACCAGGCTTTGACCGCCCGCGAGCGGTCGTGCGTCGCCGTCTCCCCTCGACAGGACCGATAGGGCCTCGTCGAGCGTCGTAGGCGCGGCGTACTCGAACGGGGCCGGCTTCACGTCGCGTCCCCCGGGGCTCGGGCCGGGTCGCGCGTCTCACGCAGCAGCTCGAACAGGCGTCCGGGGCTCAGCGGCATCTCGAGGATCTCGAGCTCCGGAGCCACGTCGCGCAGCGCGTCCTCCACGGCCTGCGCGAAGGCCGCCGCCACGGGGATCGCGCCGGCCTCCCCCACCCCCTTCGTCCCGAGCGGGTTGAGCGGCGAAGGCGTCTCGCGGTGCGCGGTCTCGATCGGGGGAACGTCGGTCGCGGTCGGGAGCAGGTAATCCATGAACGATGCGTTGCTCATCCCGCCGAGCTCATCGAAGACGAGCTCTTCGAAGAAGGCGTTCCCGATCCCGAGCGCCACGCCGCCGTGGATCTGACCTTCCACGATCATCGGGTTGATCACGGTCCCGCAGTCGTGGACCACGACGTAGCGGAGGATCGTCACCATGGCGGTGTCGGGATCGACCTCGACCACGACGGCGTGGACGCCGTTGGCGGTGCTCCCACGCTCGGGCCCGAAGTACGACGTCGCCTCGAGCCCGGGCTCGGTCCCGGGTACCACGGCGCCGCGCAGCGGGTTGGCCCGCGCGGCGAGCTCGCCCAGACCGACGGATACGTCCGGCGCCCCGCGCACACGGGCCCGCCCGTCGACGAGCTCGAGATCGTCGCGCGCGACCTCGAGCGCGGCGGAGGCGTGGGTCAGGATCTTCTCGCGGACGGCCTCGGCCGCCGCGTGGAACGCGTTCCCCGCCACCACGGCGCCCCGGCTCGCGAAGGTCCCGGTGCCCCAGTGGAACTCGCTCGTATCCCCCGTCACCACGCGGACCTCGCTCGGGTCGACGCCGATCGCATCGGCGACCACTTGCGCGAACGCGGTGAAGTGACCCTGCCCCTGCGTGCCGACCCCGGTCGACGCACGGACCGCCCCGGTCGGCTCGACCGTGATCCGCGCCCCCTCGTACGGGCCGATCCCTGTCCCCTCGACGTAGCTCACGATCCCGAGCCCGATCCGCTTGCCGTCGGCCGCAGCACGCGCGCGGTCGCGCTCGAACTCCGCGTAGCCCGACAGACGCACGGCCTCGTCGAGCACCGGGCGGTAGTCGCCGCTGTCGTACGTGAGCGGCGCCGAGTCCTGGTACAGGATCTCGTGGTCGTGCGGAAACTCGTCGGGATCGAGCAGGTTGATCGTGCGGATGTCGACGCGGTCCAACCCCAGCTCGCGCGCCGCCATGTCCAGCAACCGCTCCATGACGAACACGCCGTGCTGTCGGCCGGCGCCCCGCACCGGCGTCACGATGGGCTTGTTCGTGAAGGCCACGCGGAACTCGCTCTCGTACGCGGGCACCCGGTAGGGTCCGAGCAAGGTGCACTGACTGTTGATCGGCACCGTGAGGCCGTACGGATCGTATGCGCCGGTGTCGTGGAGGAAGCGGTCGCGCACGCCGAGGATCCGTCCGTCGCCGGCCACCGCGAGCTCCGCGTCGTGGATCTGCTCGCGCTCCTGCGTGGTCGCGAAGAAGTTCTCGTATCGGTCCTCGATCCACTTGATCGGACGACCGAGCTGCATCGCGATCCACGGGATGAGAATCTCCTCGCCGTAAAACATGATCTTCGGACCGAACCCGCCGCCGATGAACGGCGCGATCACCCGGACCTGCGCCTCCGAGAGCCCGAGCGCGCCCGCGAGCGCGGCACGGATCGGGATCGGCGCCTGGGTCGTGTCCCACACCCGCAGGCGATCGGCGCGCGGATCCCATGCGGCAACGATGCCTCGGTTCTCGATCGCCGCGGCCACGCCGCGGTCGTAGCGGAACCGTCGGGCGATCACGGCGTCCGCTTCCGCGCGGGCGCGCTCGTAGTCCCCCTTGGTCTGGCGGACGTACGCGGCCTGGTTGGACTCCAGGTCGTCGTGGACCCGCGGCGCGTCCTCATCGAGCGCGGTGGCGAGATCGACCACGGCGTCGCGCGGCTCGAGATCGACATCGATGAGCGCCGCGGCGTCTTCCGCGACGTACCGATCCCGCGCGACGACGATGGCCAGCGGCTCGCCTTGGTACCGTACGACGTCGCGAGCCAGCGGGAGCGGCGTGCGCGCGTGGAACTCGGCGCCCGCGATCGGAGGGGGCGGCACGAGGACCGGGCCGGGGCGGCACAGATCGCCGAGGTCCTCGGCCAGGTAGACCGCGGCGACCCCGGGGTGCGCGTGGGCCGCCGATGGATCGATGCCGCGGACGTACGCGGACGGCAGGTCGCTTCGAACGAAGGACACGTGGAGCGTCCCCGAGAGATCCACATCGTCCACGAAGAGCGCGTTCCCGGTGAGGAGGCGACCGTCCTCGGTCCGCGGCGCGCTCCGTCCGATCCAGCGGCGCTCGTCGCTCACGGACCCGTGTCCTCGTCGGCGACCGCGGTCGGGTCGCCCCGCGACAGATCCGCCGCTCGTCGAACGGCGATCACGATGTTGTGATAGCCCGTGCAGCGGCACAGGTGACCGGCCAACGCGCTCCGGATCTCGGCCTCCGAGGGATCCGGGGTCGTCTCGAGGAACGCCGCGATCGTCATCAGGATCCCGGGGGTACAGAAGCCGCACTGGAGCGCATGCGCCTCGTGGAACGCGCGCTGGATCGGGTGGAGGTCGGAGGCCGCCGCGACACCGCCCTCGATGTCGGGCGTGAGCCCTTCGACGGTCTCTACGACATGACCATCGATCTGGACCGCGAACATCAAGCACGCACGTACGGGGTCGCCGTCGAAGCGGACCGTGCACGCGCCGCAGACGCCGTGCTCGCACCCCACGTGGGTACCGGTCAGTCCCAGCGTGCCCCGTAGGAAGTCAGACAGGAGCAGGCGGGGCTCGACGCGACCCGACCACTCCTCTCCGTTGATGCGAGCCGTGACCGGAACTTCGTTCACGCCGCAATCGTCGTCGGTGGACGCGCCTTCAGGTCTCGTCCGGATCTACGGGACCAGCTCCTGCCTCGGCTCGAGCTTCACGGCCCACAGCCCGCTGAAGTACTCGGCGAAGAAGAGGTTCCCCTTGTGCATCTGGGGCCCCCACGTGAACGGAGCGTTCGCGACCACGCCGTCGGGGTCGTACGCCAGATAGCGGGCGATCTCGCGACCCTGCTCGCCGAGGTTGCCCTTGAGCTCGCCGGATATGTCGACCACGCGGAGCCCGCCGTTGTAGAACGCCGCGTACAGCTTGTCGTCCTCGATCCAGTAGTTGTGCGAGCCGGCCTCGGGGATCTCGTAGCGGGCCACCTCCTCCGGATTCTCCGGATCGGTGAAATCGACGACATGGATGTAGCCCGCCATGAACTGGGGCGTGCGTTCCGGATCCTGGCCATCGAATCCCGGACGTCCGATCTCGTCGCCCATGAAGACATAGAAACGCCCGGTCGGGCTCCGATACGGGAAGGAGGCGTGCGTCGCGCCGCCGATGTCCGCGAAGCGCGCGATCTCGACCGGGTTGGAGGGCGAGCCTCCCTTGTCGCCACCCCCGACGTCGATGATCACGGTGCCGTCGCCCCAGTTCGACGTGTACGCGATGCCGTCCACGATCCAGATGTCGTGGATCGCATGTCCGGGCGTGTCCAGCTCGAATCGGCCGACCCGGTGGGGGTTGGCGGGGTCGGCGATGTCGATGACGTCGAAGCGGCGCCCGTTGTTCACCGCGTACACGTGGTCCTCGTAGATGAAGAGGTTGTGCACGCCGCCGGTGAGCTCCTCATCGAACGCGGAGATGATCTCGACGTCCCGCGGATCCGAGCAGTCGAGGATCACGATGCCGTTTCGGCGGTTCGATGCGCCTTCTCGCGAGATCACGCACACGTCGCCGGCTTCGTTGACCTTCACGTCGTTCGTCGTCCGGGCGTCGACGACCACCGAATCGGTGAGCACGGGGCTCGCGGGATCCGTGACGTCCCAGAAATAGACGGCGCCCGCCGCGCGGTGCGTGCCCGTGATCGCGTAGTCCCGACCGTCGACGCCTTCCCACACCCACAGATCGGACGTGCGCTCGTTGTTGACCTGTCCCTGCCCCACGAACGTGACCTCTTGCGAGACGTGGCGCGGGTGGACCTCGATCGAGCGCCGCGCCGCATGACCCGGCACGTTCGCCACGACCGTGTACACGCCCGGGTAGTACGCTACGAAGCGTCCCTGTTCGTCTACCTCCGCCGGCGGGATGTCGGCCGTCGCCTCGATCGACGGATCGGATCGTACGGTGAACGTGACCGGCAGGTCGTCGACGGCGCCCCCGCTCGCGTCCTCCACGGTCGCGGAGAAGCGGACGACGTCGCCGGTCCGCGCGCGCTCCTGGCTCGCCGCGAGCGTGATCCCGGCCGCGGGGTTCGCGGCGACCGCATAGGAGACGCGCCCCGTCACGCCCTCCGCCGCGGCGCTGATCGTCACCGAGCCGGGGGCGTGGGCCGTCACGATGCCGAATCGGTCGACGCTCGCGATCGACGCGTCCGAGCTGGTCCACGCGATCTCGCCGTCGCGGACGTCATCGGCCGTATCGAGGAGCTCCGCAGTGTGACGCGCCGAGATCCCTACGTAGGTCGACCCCCCGGCCGGGTGGATCTCCACGCGATCGAGTGCCGGGTAGGCCACGCTCACCGGGACGCGCGCGCGGAGGTTCCGCGCGTCCGCGACGATCACCGACACGATGAACTCGCCACCCTTCACGCCCTTGATGAGCCCGGTCGCGCGGTCCACGTCGAGACTGCGGCGCGCGCTCCCCCGCCGCCCGTCGGCGAACTGAGGAACGAACAGGATCTGCGCGTCGATCTCGTTGCCGTCGGCGTCGAGCACCCGGGCGGAGAGCCGGGCTTCGCCCCCCACCTCGAGCGCCACGTCCATCGGCGTGACCTCGACCGACGCGGCCTGCGCGACGGTCGCGCGTGGGATGCAGATCGACAAGAGGGATGCGAAGACGAAGAGACGGAGCGCGTGCTTCATGTTGGAACCCCTTCGAGGACCGACGACCGACCGACGACGAGGGATCAAAGATCCGCGGGCGCTACGGCCCGCGCAACGAGACCGCGCCGCTCAGTAGCTGTCCCGGTGGATCCCCTGGACGGCGCGCCCGGATGGGTCCGCCATGACGGCGAACTCCGGATCCCACGCGATGGCCGCCGGCGTGCTGCACGCGATGCTGGGTCCTTCTGGGACACAACGCACCGCGGGTTCCGAGGGGAAGTGCGAGGCGAAGATCGACCGGTAGAGGTACGCCTCCTTGGTCGCCGGCGGGTTGGTCGGGTACCGGTCGGCCGCGCGTCGAAGCTGCTCGTCGGAGACCTCCCGTTCGGCGAGCGTCTTCAGACTGTCGATCCACGAATAGCCGACCCCGTCGGAGAACTGCTCCTTCTGACGCCAGAGGATCTCGTCGGGCAACAACCCCGCGAAGGCTTCGCGCAGGACGTGTTTTTCGATCTTGCCGCCGCCCGGTCGCTTCGCGTCCGGATCGAGCGCCATCGCGACATCCAGGAACTCGCGGTCGAGAAACGGCACGCGCGCTTCTACGCCCCAGGCCGCCATCGACTTGTTGGCCCGTAGGCAGTCGTACTTGTGGAGTCGGTCGAGCTTGGTGACGGTCTCGTCGTGGAAGGCGCGCGCGTCGGGCGCCTTGTGGAAGTAGAGATAGCCGCCGAACACCTCGTCGGCCCCCTCGCCCGACAGCACCATCTTGATCCCCATCGCCTTGATGCGGCGGGCCATGAGGTACATCGGTGTCGATGCCCGGACGGTGGTCACGTCGAACGTCTCGAGGTGATAGATGACGTCCGACAGGGCGTCGATCCCATCCTGCACCGTGTAGACGAGCTCGTGGTGGACGGTGCCGATCGCGTCCGCCGCGGAACGCGCCGCGATCAGATCCGGAGAGCCCGCCAGCCCGATCGCGAACGAGTGGAGGCGGGGCCACCAGGCTTCCTCCCGATCGCCGCTCTCCACGCGGTTTCGCGAGAACTTCATCGCGAGCGCCGAAACGATCGACGAGTCGAGCCCCCCCGACAGCAAGACGCCGTACGGCACGTCCGACATGAGCTGCCGATGGACGGCGGCCTCGAGCGCCTCCCGGATCGCCTTCGGATCCGACGGGCCGGTCGCCACGACGTCGTACGTCCGCCATGTCGGGTCGTAGTAGCGCGTAGGCTCCCCGACCTCGCTGTCCAGAAAGTGGCCCGGTGGGAAGTCGCGGATCTCGGGGCATACGTCGATCAGCGCCTTCATCTCCGATGCGACGTAGAACCGTCCCTCGGTATCGCGTCCGGTGTAGAGCGGCATCACGCCGATCGGATCGCGCGCGACGACGTAGCGATCGCGCACCTCATCGTACAGCGCGAACGCGAAGATCCCGCTCAGTTCGTCGAGCCACGTCGCGATGTCGTCGGGCCGATCCTCGTAGAGGGCGAGGATGACCTCGCAATCCGACTTCGTGCGGAAGGCGTATCGATCCGCGTACGCCGCCTGGAGCTCGCCGTGGTTGTAGATCTCGCCGTTCACCGCGAGGACGGTGGCGTCGCTCGAACCGTACAGCGGCTGCTCCCCGCTCGCGACATCTACGATGGCGAGCCGCTCGTGGGCGAGCAGCGCGCGCTCGCCCACGTACAGACCGCTCCAATCCGGACCGCGGTGACGCTGTCGGCGGGACAGCTCGAGCGCCGGTCGGCGGAGGTTCTCGGCGGCCTCGATGAGATCGAAGATTCCCAGAACGGAACACATGCCCGCACCATACGGGCAGCCCGTCGGGCGATCCAGCCAAACCCGGCGCGGGGTTCGGTCCGGGTCGGGGCCGTGGCGGTCGCGACGCGACCCACCCGGGTCTTCGGTAGCCTGCTAAGGCACGAGGCGCTCCGTCCGTGGCCGGACGAGGAACAGCCCCTCGCGACGGCTCGAGAGGAGGAGCGTGCCGCTCTCGAAGTACGGGTACACGCTCCAGGTTCCATCGAATCCCGCGGCGTCCTCGCTCCACGGCGTGGTGTCGAAGCTGCCCGCCTCGATCGGGTTCTCGGGATCGCTGATGTCGAGCACGCGGAGACCCGCGCGGTTGTTCGACATGTAGAGCCGATCCCCGCGGACGTAGAGATTGTGATCCGTGACGCGGGTCGGGCTGTAGTATTCCTGCACGAGCAACGGATCATCGAGATCGCGGACATCCCACACGAGCGTTCGCGTCCCCTCCACGGCGCCGCTCACCTCGTCGAGCTCATCGTTCGAGTAGAAGTATTCGTGATCCTCGGTGAGCCAGCCTTGATGCGCATAGCTCACGTTGGGATACGTGGCCTGCGCGACGGCGACCGGGTTGTCTTTGTCCGTCACGTCCGCGATCGAGAGCGCGGTCTCGTTCGCGTTCATGCAGATCTCACGGCCGACGTAATCTTCATCGGGACCGTGGTAGATCACGCACTGCGTGTCGTGCGTGTTCCCGGTGTTTCGTCGACCGGTGTTCGCGTGCGCGAAGCACCCCGCGAACGTCGGGTCGAGCGGATCGTTGATGTCGACGATGTGCGAGCCCCCGCCGCACGTCTCACCGCCTCCCGATGAGCCCACGAGATACGCGAACCCCGTCGTCTCGTTGATCGCGATGTTGTGCGACGACGCGATGCCATCGTACAGCGCGTCGGCTTCGAACTCCTCGGGCGTGGTGACGTCGCGAAGCTTGGTGAGGTCGAACACCTGCATCCCGTGCTGCCCCGCTCCGTCGGCCACCACGAACATGTGGTCCTTGAAGACTTTCATGTCGCGCCAGGTGTTCGATTGGCTGCCCTCGGTCTTGGCGAGGTTGCCGAGATAGCGCGGCTGCAACGGATCCGTGACATCGACGAAGGCCGTGCCGTCCATGCGACCGACGAGCGCGTACTCGCGTCCGGTGATCGGGTCGGTCCAGCCCCAGACGTCGTTGAGACGCGCGCCCCGTCCCGCGCCGAGCTGCTCCCGCGGCAGGAACGAGAGGAGGTCGACCTCCTCGCAGTCGAATCCTTCGGCGACTCCGTCGGCGCAGTCGACCCGACCACCCACGATCGCCGCGAGACCGACCTGCTCGGGCGCCAGCCGAGTCGGCGCCGCATCTTCGGTGACGACCCAGGCGCTGCCCGCTCCGAAGTCATCGCGTGGGACCCCCGCGACCGCGACCCCGTCGCCCACGGCCAGCACGCCCCCGGCTTGCACCTGGCCTTCCCCCTCGAGCGCGATGCCCTCACCGATCGACCACGTCCCGGCGCTGCGACGAAGCGGGAATACTCGTCCCAGCCCACGCCCGACGGCGGGGGCGCCTACGAGCCCTCGATCGCCCTCGATGTCGATCGCCGCGCCGAACGCGGCCGGCGCGGTCAGCCCCTCGGGTCGCAGCGTCTCCGCGAGCGTCCAGTCCGCGCCGGAGCCGGTATAGCGGTAGACCGCCCCCGCGGTCCGCGCCGTGCCCGGGGCGCCGACGAACAGCTCGCCATCCGCGACGGCCACGGACATCCCGAACTGCGCGCGTTCGGCACGCTCGGCCGGTGGCGTCAGCCGGGCCACCCGGTTCCAACCGTCGGAGCCGCGCTCGAACACGTAGACGGCTCCGGATTCGCCGTCGGTCCGACGCGCCCCGACCACGGCGAGCGTCCCCTCCGTATCGAGGGCCGAGCCGAAGCCGTCCTCCGCATCGGGAGCGGGCGAGACGAGACGAGCTGTGACCTCCCACCCCCCGTCATCGTCGCGCTCCCAAACCACGACCATGGGTCGGTCGGAGGTGCCGTCGGTCATCGAGCCGAGGATGCGGCCGTCGCTCGCGGCGATCCTGCGACCGAGACCCGTACCCGTCATCTCGGACAGCGCGACCGGCTCCCCCCAATCCGCGGAGCTCGGGTAATCGTAGACGAAGATGCGACCTCCGTCGTCGCTCCCCGGCTGTCCGACGATCAGGTGGCTCGGCGTCACCGCGAGCGCGGCGCCGAACGATTCTCGAACCGCACCGACGCTGACCTGCCTCGCTTCGATCCACCCGGACGAGCCGACTCGATACACGTGAACCTTTCCCGGCTCCCGTTCGGACGACGCGGCGCCGACGAAGATCTCGCCGTTCCCCACGGCGACGGCTTCTCCGAACGCCTGTCCGTTCACGAGGGCGGGCGTCGTGCCCAGCGCCGCGAGGGTTGCGATCGTTGCGATGGTTCGGTTCTTCATGGCTCTCTCTCAGCTGACTCCGTAGGCGAGCATGGCGTCGGCGACCTTCACGAATCCGCCGATGTTGGCACCCTTCACGTAGTCCACGGTTCCGTTCTCGTGTCCGTACTCGACGCACTTCTCGTGGATGTCTTTCATGATATCCTTGAGACGGCGATCTACTTCGTCGCGCCTCCAGGAGAGTCGAATCGCGTTCTGCGTCATCTCGAGCCCCGAGATCGCCACACCTCCGGCGTTCGCGGCCTTCCCGGGACCGTACAGGGTCTTCGCGGCGCGGAACCGCTCGACCGCCTCCGGAGTGGCGGGCATGTTCGCGCCCTCCGAGACGACCGTGCACCCGTTCGCGAGCAAAGTCTCCGCATCGTCGCCGTCGAGCTCGTTCTGGGTGGCGCACGGAAACGCGCAGTCGCAGGGGATCCCCCAGGGGCGCTTTCCTTCGTGGTACTCGCACCCGAACTCGGCGGCGTATTCCCGGAGCGAGCCGCGGCGTCTCGTCTTGAGGTCGATGACCCAGTCGACTTTTTCCTGCGTCATGCCGTCCGGATCGTGGACGAAGCCGCCCCGATCGGACATCGTGACCACCGTGGCGCCGATCTCGACCAGCTTCTGTGCGGCGTATTGTGCGACGTTCCCCGAGCCCGACACCAGACACACCTTCCCATCGTAGTCCTCGGCGCGCGTGGCCAGCATCTCGCCCCCGAAGTATACCGCGCCGTATCCGGTCGCTTCGGTCCGGATCACGCTGCCTCCCCAGGTGTCTCCCTTCCCGGTGAGCGCCCCGGCGAACTCGTTCGCCAACCGCTTGTACTGACCGAACAGGTACCCGATCTCGCGCGCTCCCACCCCGATGTCTCCCGCGGGGACGTCCACGTTCGGACCGATGAACCGAAACAGCCGAAGCATGAACGCCTGGCAGAACCGCATCACCTCCGTGTCGCTCTTCCCCTTGGGATCGAAGTCCGACCCGCCCTTCCCTCCGCCCATGGGGAGCGTGGTGAGGCTGTTCTTGAACACCTGCTCGAACCCGAGGAACTTGAGCACGCTGAGGTTGACCGACGGGTCGAAGCGCAGTCCACCCTTGTACGGTCCGATCGCGTTCGAATACTGCACGCGATACCCGCGGTTGACCCGCGTCCTTCCCTCGTCATCCATCCACGTGACGCGGAACTGGATCACCCGACCCGGCTCGGACAGCCGGTCGAGGATCGCCGCTTTCTCGTAGCGAGGGTGGTCGTTGATGTACGGCACGAGCGTCTCGGCGACCTCGTGCACCGCCTGGAGAAACTCGGGCTCGTGGGGATTGCGACGACGAACACGGTCCATGAACGTCGCGAGATCCATCGGCGTGTTCTCCCGCTAGGCTTTGAGAAGTCGAAATCGGACGTTGCCGCTGAAGTCGGTGAGGATCAGCGCCCCGCTCCAGACGCCGGCCATGCCGGTCTGGCTCTGTTCGGTCAAGCTCTGCTCGAGATGCTCATCGTACATCGTGATCCCGGTCGCATCCCTCAAGACGATCCGCGCCGTGCCACCGCTTGTCGTCGTCTCGTGCTCGATCGACGCGATGAGCCCGGTGTTCAGCCAGTCGAAAGGCACCGTGACCGTGACGTTCGACACGTCCGTGGCCTGGAGCTCGAACGTGTCCACGTCGCTCGTGATGACGGGATCGAACGAAGCGTCGGGGACGACGGGGTCGCTCCCGCACGCGGCGACCGAGAAGCCGACGGGTATCACGGCCAAAACGGCCAAAGCGGTACGACGGAGCGATTCGTGGGATCGGATCATAGTCAGCCTCGGCGCTTCGAGCCGGCGATGTGTCACACGACGGCGGGATCGCCGCGCTCGACGGTCCCCGCGGCCGCGTAGCTGGCGAATGCGTCGTTGATGTAGCGCACGTCGAATCCCTCGCGCCGCAAATAGCTGGCGGCGACCGCCGCGCGCGCCCCACTCAGACAGTGAACGAGGAGCGGTACGTCACGCGGGAGTCGATCCAGGTGATCGGGGAGCCGCGTGTACGAGGCGTTGATCGCCTCGGGAACGTGACCGGCCGCGTACTCGGTGGCGTACCGTACGTCGAGCACGCGAGCGGGACCGGCGCGCAGCGCATCGGTTGCGTCGTGAAAGTCGATCTCCGGGATCGACGCACCGGGGCCGCTTTCCGCGAGGAACCGTTCGAGCTCGGCCGGCTCGATGAAGCCCTCGACGCGATCGAACCCCACCCGCAGCAGCTCGCGCTGCGCCCGATCGAGGTCGGTCGCCTCGATCACGAGCGTGATCGGCGTCTCGTCCTCGACGAGCACCGACCCGACGGCCGTGCTGAACGATTTCGTGAGCGGCGCGTAGAGCGAGCCGGGCAGGTGCGACGCCATGAACGACGAGCGGTCCGGGCGCGTGTCGATCACGACCTCGCCCGCCGCCAGCGCGTCGACGATTACAGCCCCGGTCCGGCGCGCCGGTGGGCGCCGTTCTCCGCGGAGCCGGGGCCCGTTCTGGTTGTCCCGCTTCATCCGCGCGAAGTACATCGGGGGCTCGGACTGACCCTCGAGGATGTAGTCCACGAACGCGTCCTCGCCGCCCCGCGCGGCCTCGATCGCGGGGCTGAAGCGCAGCTCGTATCCGACCGTGGTGTCGGGAACCGCACCGAGCGCCTTGCCACAGGCGGACCCCGCGCCGTGACCCGGCCAGATCTGGAGAAACTCCGGGAGATCGAGGAAGCGCCGGACGGATGCGTAGAGGTCTCGCGCCGACGGCTCCATGGCGCCGGCGACCTCGGCGGCCGACTCCAGGAGGTCGGGCCGACCGAGCGCGCCGACGAACACGAAGTCCCCGGACAGGAGCCCCATGGGCTCCGTCGCGCCCCCGCCTCGGTCCGTCACCAGGAACGAGAGGTGCTCGGGCGTGTGACCCGGGGTGTGCAGCGCGGTGAAGTGGATGTTCCCGATGTCGAACCCGTCGCCGTCGTGGAGCGCGACGCAGTCGTAGCCGCTCCCCCAGGCGTACTGCCAGTCCGGCGGCCCGGCCGCCGAGAGGTAGACGCGGGCGCCTCGCGCGGCGAGCTCGCGACACCCCGACAGGAAGTCGGCATGGATGTGCGTCTCGGTCGCGGCCACGATCTCGAGCCCCTCGCTCGCGGCGATGTCCAGGTATCGATCGACGTCTCGCTCGGGATCGACGACGACCGCCTCCCCCGTCTGCTGACACCCGATCAGGTACGCGTACTGCGAAAGGCTCGGATCCGTGATCTGTCGAAAGAACATCGTCTTCTACGCTTCAGGCCGGGAGCGCCAGGAGACCCGCCAGGATCGCCGCCCGCTCGATCGTTCGATCTACATACAAGAATTCATGCGCCGCGTGCGCGCCATCCCCCACCGCGCCCAATCCATCGAGCGTCGCCGTATACGCGCTCGTGAAGTTCCCATCCGAGGCGCCGCCCGACTCGCCCTCCGTGAGCTCGACCCCGATCGCGCGTCCGATGGCGGCGGCCTCTTCCCAAAGCGCCTGGTTGCGAGGCGTGCGCTCGAGCGGGTCGCGATCGACGGCGCCGACGACCTCGATCGTCGTCCGCTCGTCGCTCGGGGTCAGCGCCGCGATCTCGGACTCGACCCGACGCGCGTCCGCGACCGAGCGCACGCGAACGTCCACCTCCGCGGTCGCGCGCTCGGCGACCACGTTGGCTCGCGTGCCGCCTTCGATCACGCCGACGTTCACCGTGACGCCGCGCTCGTAGTCGGTGAGGGCGGTGAGCGAGCGGATCAGACGCGCCAGCTCGGAGATCGCCGACGCGCCGGCCTGCGGAGCGAGACCCGCGTGCGACGAGACGCCGGTCACGGTCACCCGGAAGTGCCCGACGCCCTTTCGCCTCGTCTTGATCCGCCCGGTCTCGCCCAGCGCCGGCTCGAGCACGTACACCCGCTTCACGCGCCGCGCGAGATCCACGATCAGGGGCTCGGACTCGGGGCTTCCGATCTCCTCTTCCGCCGTGACGAGGAACCCGGTCGGGACGGCGGGCGAGACAGCCAGCTCTTCGAGCGCGCGGAGCGCGAACACGCCGACGGCCAACCCGCCCTTCATGTCGAAGACGCCGGGACCTCGAAGCCGATCGCCGTCGACCTCGGCGGGCATCGTGTCGAGCGTGCCGAGCGGCCACACCGTGTCGAGGTGCCCCAGCAGGAGCTGTCCCGGGTCGGTCCCGTCGGGAGAGCCGAGCACGTGGTCGCCGTATTCGACCCCCGCGATCCGCCGGACATCGAGACCCAGCCCCCCGAGCGCCTCCTCCACCAGCGCGCGGGCCTCACCCTGCGATGCGGGGGCGGTCGAAGGCGACTCCGCGCGCGCCAGCGCCAGCACGAACTCGACGAACTCCGCGCGGCGGCGGCGCAGGATCTCGAGGGCGTCGACCGCGATCGCGGACACGTCACGTGACTCGATCGGGCTCACTCCTCGTCGTCCAGCGCGCCTTCGATCAGCCGGGCGTGTGCCTGGTACTCGGGTCGATCGGGCACCCCACCCTCGCGCTCCACGACGTCGCGGAAACGCGCTCGGGACCGCGCGGCGGTCTCAGCGTCGCCGATGAAATCCGCGACCCGCGCGGAGAGCAGAAGACCGAGCAGGTGATCCGGGTCGTCCTCGAGGATCCGCTCGGCCCGCTGACGGGCGGCCGTCGAATCCCCGGCGAAGAACCGCAGCATCCCGATATGAAAGTGCAGATCGGCGTCGACTTCTTCCGGCGGGACGGCCGCGTAGGCCTGGAGCCCCATGTCGATGAAGAAGGCGGAGCGCTCCATGTCGCCGGCTTCGTGCTCGGCCATCGTCCGCTCGTAGAGGCGGTCGGCGGCCTGGCGCGGCGTCATCGCCGCGAGCTCCTCCATGCTCGGCATCGCCGACGGCGCGCCGCCGGGCTCGCCGGGCAACCCACCGGTCATCGTCATGTCGCCGGTCCGCGGGACGGTGCCGCGCTGGACGAGGAGCGCGATCACGACCGAGAACGCGCCGAGCGCGAGCGCCGAGAGGATCCACGGTAGGTGGGCGCCGGCCGTCTTTCGGGGGCGCTCCGCCGTCGCGTTCCCGCATTCGCTGCAATACAACGCCCCCGGCTTGAGCCGGGCGCCGCACGAGCCGCACCCGGCGTCGGCCCCGAGCGGGCTGCCGCACGTCGAGCAGAACCGTCCGGAGGCCTCGGCCCCGCACCGCGGGCAGACGCCGGCCGCGGCTTCGCTCATCGCGGTCGATTCGCCCGGTCGCCGAGCACCACCGGCGCTTCGAGCGCGCGTCCGTCCCGGATGAAGCGTAGCAGGACCTCGTCGCCGGGCCTGTGCGCGCGGAGCACGTCCGTGAAGGCCTGTAGCGTCCCGACGTCGGCATCCCCGATCCCGACCAGGATGTCCCCTTTCCGGAGCCCGGCTTCGGACGCGGGCGATCCTTCGGTGACGCCGGCGAGCAAGACGCCGTGGTCGACCGGGGTGAAGTCGGGCACGGTCCCGAGCCACGCGCCGTAGCCGCCGCTCCGCTGCGCCCGCTCACCGACACCCGAGATCACCGCCAGACGCCCCGGTCGGTTCGCGACCTCGCGCGCGATGTTCGCCGTCAGGTGCGCGACGCGCTCGAGTCCGGGCACGTCGATCTTCTCCCAGTCGTCCGTCTCGCGGTGGTAGTCGCCGTGGACGTTCGAGAACAGGTGCAGCACGGGGATGTCGCTCGCGTAGAACGACGTGTGATCGCTGGGCCCGAACCCCGACGGCTCGAACGCCATCGAAATCGCCGGCTCGACGTTCGCGGCCGGCAGGATGGCTTCCCACTCCGATGCGGTCCCGACCCCGTAGACGATGAGGTCCCCGCCCTCCAGCCGGCCCACCATGTCGAGATTGATCATGGCGGCGGTCCGCTCGAGCGGGATCACGGGGTTCTTCGCGTAGTAGCCGGAGCCGATGAGACCGAGCTCTTCGCCCGTGAACGCGATGAACAAGACCGAGCGGCTCGGTCGCGCTCCTTCGCTCAACCGTCGCGCGGCATCGATCATCGCGGCGACGCCCGACGCGTTGTCGTCCGCGCCGTTGTGGATCTCGCCCATCTCGCCCGTGCTCCCGAACTCGCCGCGGCCGAGGTGGTCGTAGTGCGCGCCGATGATCACGACCTCGTCGGCTGCCCCCCCGTCGCCGCGCAGCAGACCCAGGACGTTTCGCCCGCGCCCCGCCGGCGCGTGGGGCGCGGCGATGGTCGCCAACTCGAGCTCCTGGAAGAACCCGTCCGAGCCCGCCGGCTCCAACCCGAGCGCGGCGAACGAGCGCGCGATGTACTCGGCGGCACAGGCCTCCCCGGGGCTGCCGGAGAAGCGCCCCTCGAGCGCATCGTCGGCCAGGTATCGCACGATCTCGATCGGCGTGCCGACCGTGCCGTCGTGAGCGGGACAGGTCCCATCCGCGCCCGCCGTTTGGGCATGGGCGGGGCGGGCGTCGGCGACGAGCGCCACGATCATCAGCGGGAGAACGATGTACCTGGACATGTCGGTGCGGGATTCGGTTCGTCGGGTTCGGGCGAGCACGTTACGCCGCCCGCGCGCCGTGGGCCAACGCGGTCGGGAGACCGTACCCCGCGGACCGGCGAACGACGCTCGCGCCGGGCGTCTCGGGACCGGGGTCGTGACGCGTGCGGCGGGAACCGCGAGCGGGTTATCATCGGTAGTAGGATCCGGGGCCGGCCCGAACCCTGCCGGTGACACCCGTATCGCCACGATCCACGCGCGAAGCAGGTATGACGTGAAGAAGAAGGTCTGGATGCTGGCGGGTCTCGTGTCGATCGCGGGGGCGATCACGCTCCTCGCGGCCGGGGGCCTGAGCGAGAACATGGTGTTCTTCCTGACCCCGTCAGAGCTCCACGCGAAAGGGGCCGAGATCTACGGCGCGCCGATGCGGCTCGGCGGCCAGGTGAAGCCGGGGACCATCGATCGCGATCTCGAGAACGGCGTGATCCGATTCACCATGCAGGAGAACGACGTCGAGGTCGCGGTCGAGAGCACGGGTACGCCCACGGCCATGTTCGGAGACGGGATCGGCGTGGTCGTGGAGGGGACGTACTCGGAGGACCGCGTGTTCCGGGCGACGAGCATCCTCGTGAAGCACTCCAACGAGTATGCGCCCCCCGAGCATGTGGAAGATGCGCGCGAAACCTACAAGTCGCTGCTCGAAGGCTCCTGAGGTCACGTCCCGGATGGTCACGAACGGCGGCTCGTCGAGGCCGGTGAGCCACGCCCCGTGCTGAGCGCGCTCGGGTTCGGATCGGTGATCGCCGCGCTCATCGGGGCGGCGATCATGACGGCTGCGGGTCTGCGCGCAGGGCTCGCGCGCGGCGCGAACGAGCTCACCGCCGCGATCGCGCGTAGGGCGGCGTACTTCGCGTTCTTCGCGATGAGCGCGGGCATGCTCGTCATGGAGATCGCGCTCCTCACGCACGACTTCAGCGTCGAGTACGTGGCGCGGGTCGGGAGCCTGGAGACCCCCACCTACTACACGGCGATCTCGCTGTGGAGCAGCCTCGACGGCTCGATCCTGTTCTGGGGCTGGATCCTCGCCGGCTACGGCGCCCTCTTCGCCTTCACGCGTCGTCGCGAGATCGACGCGCACCGCGCGGCCGGCGGTCGATGGAGAGGACCCGATGGCGGTCTCGCCCCGGGACTCAAGACCACGCCGCTCGTGATCGGCGTGACCGGGATCGTGGGGCTCTTCTTCTTCGGTCTTCTCACGGGTCCGGCCAACCCCTTCGGTCACGTATCCCCGGCGCCGGCGAACGGACCGGGACCCAACCCGCTCCTCCAGAACCACCCGCTCATGGGGCTCCACCCGCCGATGCTGTACTTCGGCTTCGTGGGGATGACGATCCCCTTCGCGTTCGCGATCGCGGGGCTCCTCCAGGGCAACGTCGAGGCGCGGTGGCTTCGGGACTCCCGCCGGTGGATGGTCGCCGCGTGGGCGTTCCTGACCATGGGCATCATCGGCGGGGGCTGGTGGTCCTACGAGGTGCTGGGCTGGGGCGGCGCGTGGGCATGGGATCCGGTCGAGAACGCGTCCTTCCTCCCGTGGCTCACGGCGACGGCCTTTCTGCACTCGGCCATGGTCCAACAGCGACGCGGGATGCTCAAGACCTGGAACCTCTCGCTGATGATCGGGACGTTCCTGCTCACGCTGTTCGGGACGTTCCTGACCCGCTCGGGCGTGATCGACTCGGTCCACGCCTTCACCGAGGGCGTGATCGGCCCCCTGTTCCTCGCCTTCATCGCGTTCGTCGCGATCGGCTCGCTCGCGCTCATCGGGTGGCGGAGCAACCGGCTCCACGCGCCGGGGCAGATCGAGAGCCCGGTCTCGCGCGAATCGGCGTTCATCCTCAACAACCTCCTGCTCGTCGGGTTCACGTTCACCGTGCTGCTGGGGACGATGTTCCCGCTCGTGATCGAGGCGCTGCGGAACGAGAAGATCAGCGTCGGCGCACCGTACTTCGACATGGTCGCGAGCCCGATCGGGCTCGCACTGCTCTTCCTCATGGGGATCGGGCCCGCACTCCCCTGGCGTCGCGCGTCGGCGGACCAGGTCAAGCGTTCGTTCATGTTCCCGCTGTTCATCGGGCTCGGAGCGGCGATCGTGGTGCTCGCGCTCGGGATGCGGCGGTTCCTCCCGATCCTGACGATCGCGTTCGCCGCGTTCGTGCTGACGACGATCGTCGAGGAGTTCGCGAAGGGCATCGACGCGCGACGCCGCATCGCGGGTCGCCCATTCTTCGGCGCGCTCGTCGATTTGTTCGTTCGGAACGGTCAACGATACGGCGGCTACGTCGTCCACGTGGGCGTCGTCGTCGTGGCGCTCGCCATCTCGGTG
>JAKSCH010000094.1 GCA_022360695.1 Gemmatimonadota bacterium | reverse complement strand
TATGGCTACGCCTTCGTTCTCGCGTCTTGGCGAGCGGGCGCCTCACCACTCTCGGTGGTCAAGGGACTTTTGATGCACCACACTAGTAGCCCTCGCGCGCCTCGGCCGCGGCGGCGCGCATCGCCTTCTTCCGCGCGCTCGGATCCAACAGCCGCTTCCGAAGTCGGATCGCGTCGGGCGTGACCTCGATCAGCTCGTCGTCGTTGATGAACTCGAGCGCGAGCTCGAGCGTCAGCTCGCGCGGCGGCTCCAGACGGACGTTCTCGTCCGCCGCGGCGGCGCGCATGTTCGTGAGCTTCTTCGCCTTCGACACGTTGACCTCGAGGTCGCCCGGCCGGACGTGCTCGCCCACGATCATCCCGCTGTAGACCTCGATGCCGGGGTCGACGAACATCTCGGCGCGCTCCTGGAGGTTGAACAGCGCGAACGCGACCGCGGTCCCGGGTCGATCCGCGACGAGCACGCCCTTCTTTCGGCTCTGTAGATGCCCTGCGCGTGGACCGTACTCGACGAAACGGTGGTGGAGCTGACCCTCGCCCCGCGTGTCGGTCAGGAACTCGGACCGATACCCGAACAGTCCCCGGGCCGGGATCTTGAACTCGAGTCGGACGGGGCCGTCATCGGTCGGTCGCATGGTGAGCAGCTCGGCCCGCCGTCCGCCCATCTTCTCCATCACGACGCCCACCATGTCCTGCGGGACTTCGACGACCGCCTCCTCGTAGGGCTCGAGCTCCGAGCCGTCGGGGCCCTCGCGCAGGATCACGCGCGGTCGCGACACCGAGAACTCGTAGCCCTCGCGGCGCATGGTCTCCATCAGGATCGTGAGGTGGAGCTCGCCCCGGCCCGAGACCGCGAAGGTGTCCGGGGCGTCCGTGTCTTCGACGCGGAGCGCGACGTTGCGCTCGAGCTCGCGAAACAGACGCTCGCGTAGTTGTCGCGTCGTGACGTACTTCCCGGCTCGCCCCGCGAACGGAGCGTCGTTGACGCGAAAATCGACCGAGAGCGTCGGCCGCTCGACGGCGATCCCGCGCAGGCGGTCTCGGTGCGCGGGATCGGTGACCGTCTGACCGATCTCGACGCCCTCGAGCCCGGCGAGCGCGACGATGTCACCCGCCGATGCGGATGGGATCTCGACGCGCTTGAGTCCATCGAACCCGTAGATCTTGAGCACCTTCGCCGGGATCGCGTCGTCCGCTTCGACCGGCCCGGGCTCTCCGAGCGGCAGCAAGCTGACCCTGGCGCCCTCGTCGATCGCCCCGCGCTCGATCCGACCGATCGCGATGCGCCCCACGTAGCTCGAGTGATCGAGCGTCGAGGTGAGCATCTGGAAGGGCGCGGCGGGGTCTCCCCCGGGGGGCGGCACCGCGGAGAGCACCGTCTCGAACAGCGGCGTCAGATCGTCCCCCGTCTCCGCAAGCTCGCGCGCCGCCCAGCCGTCCCGACCGCTCGCGTAGAGGAAGGCCGCATCGAGCTGGCTCTCGGTCGCGTCGAGCTCGAGAAACAGCTCGAGCACCTCGTCGTGCACCGCCTCGGCGCGCTGGTCGGCACGGTCCACCTTGTTGATCACGACGACCGGCACGAGCCCGAGCTCGAGCGCTTTGCGGGTCACGAACCGGGTTTGAGGCATGGGACCCTCGGCGGCGTCGACCAGGATGAGCACGCCGTCCACCATCCGGAGGATGCGCTCGACTTCACCTCCGAAATCCGCGTGACCCGGGGTATCGACGATGTTGATCTTGGTCCCCGCCCACTCGATCGCCGTGTTCTTCGACAAGATGGTGATCCCGCGCTCGCGCTCGAGCGGGTTCGAATCCATGACGCGCTCGGCGACGCGCTCGTGCGCGGCGAACGCACCCGCCTGCCGTAGCATGTGGTCGACCAGGGTCGTCTTCCCGTGGTCGACGTGCGCGATGATCGCGATGTTCCGGAGCTCGGGGGTCATGCGCCGGATGCTACGATCGCGGCCACGGAACGCAAAACGCAAAGTGGAGGGTCGCCAGCACTCGACGTCGAGTCGGTTGTTTGCGGCCACCCCCAGCCAGCGGCATCGTGGCGCGTGACTCCCAATCGCCTTCTCTCGGTCGCCGGGCTGGCGATCGCGTTCGTCTGGGTCTCGATCTGGCTCCGCTTTCGGAACTTCGAGCCCGAGCTGCCGGTCGAGCCGCGGTCGCTCCAGGCCTGGAGCTTTCTGGGGTGCATGGAGCTGACCATCGACGAGTGGGGGTCCGACGCGGTCGAGCCGCGGAACGCGCCCGAGCTCTTGATGCTCGTCCCGGACGACTTCGACGAATGGGGGCGGACGTACGACACGTTCCGCGCGTGGCCGCTCGCGTCTTCGAACGCTCCGGACCCCGGCGCGTCGTACCGATGGTTCACGCGGGCCGATACCCTATGGGTCGTGTGGAGCGAGACGGGGACATCCGGCGGCGTGGCGCTCCGACGCTTCGGCGAGGAGCTCTCCGGGAGGGCCGGGGTGCGGGTCGGGGAAGGATCGGTGAGCGCGACGGCCCGGGCCTGGCCGATCAATTGTCACACCCGTTTGAGAGATTGGGGGCGCCGGATCGAGCCCTGACCCGGTGGGCACAGCGCGCGTAGCGGGCCGTCCGGGCTCGGATCGGCGCCGCGCCCCGCCGATCGTCGTTCGCGTCAGAGGAACGAGGGATCGAAGCCTTCGGACTCCGCTTCTTCCTCGCGCACCAGCGTCAGGATCGCGCCCTGCGGGACGACGAGGTATTGCGTCCCCTCGAACGTGATCTCGACCGCGGCCTTCCGGAAGAACAGCGCATAGTCCCCGTTCTGCGCCTGCATCGGCATGTATCGCGGCTCGGTCGCGCCGATCTTCCAGGGCTCGTCATCGAGCTCGGCCGGTGGGCCGACCGGTGTTCCGGGTCCCACGGCCACGACGGTCCCGGCCTGCACGGCCTGTTTGTCGATCGCGGTCGGCGGGAGGTAGAGGCCCACGTTCGTCCGGTCCTCGCCCTCGATCGGCTCGATGAGCACGCGGTCCCCGACGACGATGAGTCGTTTCTCTCCCACGGTACGTCCTTTGTCCACGACCAGTTGCGCCCGATGCGTCGGGCTCGGCGACGAGCGGGCGACGCATCTACCGAGTCGAAACGATAGGTGAGGCGAGCCGCTCCCGACAGCTTCCCTGTGCCAAGACTTGCGATATATAGAACATCTTTATATAGATGACGTCGTGCGACAACGGACACGGGCCACCAGCGTCGACGAAAGGAACGCCGTGCAAGGCAGCCTCGGGAAACGAATCAACGAGCTACTCGTCCTCGCGGTCCTCGATCGCGGGCCCGCTCACGGATACCAGATCGCGCTCTCGGTCGAGGAGTCCACGGACGGTGCGTTCAGCTTCCAGCACGGGACGCTGTACCCGATTCTCCACCGGCTGGAATCCACCGGCCACGTGAAGGGAGAGTGGGACGAGGAGACGGGGCGAGGGCGCCGGAAGAAGACGTATTCCATCACGTCGGCCGGCCAGGCCTTCCTCAAAGCGGACTCCGACCAGCTCGAGTCCGAGCTGCGGGCGCTGTTCGGGCTCCTGAGGAGCGACGCCGGTGCCGCCTGAGCACCCGCTCTCGCGGGTCGAGCGTGATCTGCGCGTCACCCCGCGACGCCGGCTCGAGTTGTTGGAGGAGGTCCGCGCTGACGCCGAGGCGCTGGAGGCGGAGCTCGTGCGGCGAGGCCGTGGGCGAGGCCCGGCCCGAGACGCCGCCATCCGACAAGTGGTCCCCGAAGGCGAGGCGCTCGCGTCGCTCGAGGCACAGCACGCCCCCGTCCTGAGGCGTTGGGCCGAGGCGAGCGGCTGGGGGGACCGGCTCGAGCGCGTCGCGATCAGCGCCGTGGCCGTGACCGTGGGCGCGTTCGCGATCTGGGCCTTCCATTGGCCCGCGGAGCTCGAGACCCGGGCGCTCCTGGCGTGGTCGCAGGCTTTGGTCGTGGCCCTCCTCGCCGCGAACTGGACGCAATGCGCGGTGCGCCTCTGGGTCATGGGGGACCTCCGCGAAGCGGAGCGGCGAGCGTTGTGGCGTCGACAGATCGGTCTCGTGGTCGCGGGCGTCGCACTCGGGGCGTTGGGGGCGGCGTGGGAGGTCCACGCCGCGCTCGGTGACGCGTGGTCCCGCGCCGTAGCCGGCGACCCGACCGCTGCACCCCTCGTCTGGGGCTACGTCAAGCGGGCTACCGCCTCCGGGATGCTCGGGCTCGTCGCCGCGACCTTCGGCTTGTTCGGCTGGCTCGCCCTGACGCCGCGACTCATCACGGACGAAGTCATCGAGCGTCGGATCGCGCGACTCTTCACGCGCGCTCCGACGCTCTCGGTCGTACCCGACACGACGACGAAGGAGGAATGATGTCGTTCTACGAAGAGATGGGGTTCATCGCGTATCCGCTCACCGTCATCGGGGTGCTGTTGGTCGCACAGACGATGCGATGCATCGTCGGCGTCGCGCGATCCGATGCCGCGGAGGCCGGTCCGCTTCGGATCCACTCGATCCTGATCCTGGGCGTGCTGGGCACCTGTGTCGGACTGCTGGGGACGCTCGTCGGCGTCTACCTGGCGGCATCGGTCATGGCGAGCGTCGACCAGGTCGATCCTCAGCTCGCCTGGGGCGGTCTCAAGGTGACGCTCGGCTCATCGATCGTGGGCTTCTTGCTGCTCGGCTTTTCTTCGATCGTGTGGCTGGGGCTCCAATACGCGAGCCACCAGCGTGAACAGGTCGACGGGTAGGGGACCGACACGCCACCGGTAGGGGACCGACACACATGACGCCGAATAGGTCGATGCGAGTGGGCTTGCTCGCCCTGTGCGCGACGTTCGGCTCCTGCGACGCGGACCGTCGCCCGGATGGGACCGCGACGCGGACGAGCGATTCGACCGGTGTGCTCACGGCGCGGGGCCCGGACGCGGATGTCGAGCTGTCCTGGCCGATGGAGGTGGTCTGGGAGCTCCCTCCCGAGCTGGGGCTGTTCCGCATCTATCCGCACCACGTTGCGCCGTTCTCCGAAGGGCGTCTGGCGATCCTCGACGATCCGGGCCGTCGCGTCGTCGTCGTCGACCTCGGCGGATCGGACGTCCTCGTCCACGGCCGACCCGGCGGGGGCCCGGGCGAGCTCGAGGCGCCGACCGCGATCGCGGCGCGCGAGGACACGCTCTTCGTGATGGATGTCGGGCGAGGCGGCCTCCTCACCTGGGTCGGTGGGGAGGAGGTCGCGATCGACCGACTCGGTGGCTTCTGGGGGCCCGATGTGCGCCGAGGGGCGACGGGCACGATGTACGTGCGTCGGCCGGGGGGCGCGCGCCGACAGGAGCTCGTCCTCCGGGATGGGGCGACGACGCGTACGCTCGGCGGGCTCGAGGGACCGCGCGAGTCGCCCGGCGGAACCGAGAAGTGCGGCCTCGGGCGGTTCCCGGTCCCGGCGCTGTTCGCGCTCGACCTGACGTGGGACGTCCGGGGACGCACGGTCGCCAGCATCGAAACCCCCGAGTATCGCGTGCGGGTCGGCTCCGTCGACGGACGTCTCGACCGGGTCCTCACCCGACCCGCGGTGACGCCGACCGCGAGCCGAGCGCTCGTGGCGGCGGAGATGTCGGGCGAGAGCATCACGCTCCCGTTGATCAACGGGAACTGCACGCTCTCCGTCGAGGACGTCATCGAGTGGCGGGGGTTCGCCGAGGTCGTGCCGCCGATTCGGCGCGTGACCGTGATGCCGAGCGGCGAGATCTGGATCACCCGTCGGGGGGATCTCGTCCGGACGCACCGCGTCGACGTGTGGTCGGCGAGCGGCATCTACGTCGGCACGTTGGTCGTTTCGGGCGGCGTCCCGATCGCCGGTCTGCCGACGGGCGAAGTCGTCGTGTTGGGGCGCGACGATCTGACGGGTCCGGTCTTGCGCGTGCTGGAGGTGGACCGAGGCGCATCCGCCCCGCCTCACCTGACGGACGTTCAGCCCGGCGGTCTCGAACCGGGTCGAGGCCGAGCCGAGCCCCCACGCGTCGTGTCCGCTCGCGACCCGACGGACACGCGCGTCCCGATCGCCGTCCGACCGCTCGGGGATTCGGAGTTCCGCGACTGCGAAGGGTGCCCGGTCATGGTCCGCCTCCCCGGGGGTGCCTTCGACATGGGGGCCCCCGCCGGAGAGGCACCCGCTCGCGACGACCCGACACGGCCGGACTGGACCGAACGCGCCGAACAGCCCGTGCGGTCGGTGGAGATCGCCCCGTTCGCTATCGGCAAGTACGAAGTCACGTTCGACGAGTGGAGCGGTTGCTACGACGCCGGCGTCTGCGCGCACGATCCGCACGACGAGGGGTTCGGGCGCGGCGACCAGCCGCTGTTCAACGTCTCCCGACCCGACGCGCTCGAGTTCGTCGCGTGGCTGTCCGAGGTCACGGGCGAGAGCTATCGCCTGCCGAGCGAAGCGGAATGGGAGTACGCGGCGCGCGGTGGGACGACGGCCGGACGTTGGTGGGGGGATGGCGCACCCGACGGACGCGCCGCGTGCGACGGCTGCGGCTCGGCCTGGGACAACCGGTCGCCCGCGCCGGCGGGCTCGTTCCCCCCGAACCCGTTCGCGTTGCACGACATGTTGAGCAACGTGTCGGAATGGGTGGCCGACTGTTGGCACGAGGACCACGCGGACGCGTCACGCGATGGGGCGCCTCGGGTCGAGACCTCGCCATGGTGGAGCGACGGCGTCTGCGCTCGGCCCGTACGACGAGGCGGAGCGTGGAGCTTCTTGCTGTGGACAACCCGCGCGGCGCACCGAGCCTACTGGGCGGACGGCCCCTGGCTGCCGCGTCGCGGTCGAGACCAGCGGAGCTGGACGGTCGGATTTCGCGTCGCCCGAGACCTCTCTCGCGACGCGAGCTGACCCCCTCGAAGCATGCCACTTCGGGTGAGGCGGGCCGCGGGTCCAGGCCGTGTGGGACGCCGAGAAGACCCGTTGCCGGGTCCGACGGAACGCCCCTAGACTGGTCCTCCCGGTCGACCCCGCGGCCGGGACGCGGGCCGACTCACGGCCCACGCGGCTCCCCGCCGCGGAGACAGTAGAGGGAGAGGCTGATGAGACGCATCTCCGTGACCGTGAACGGCGTTCGACACGAGGCCGATGTCGAGCCGCGGGCGCTCCTCGTGTACTTCCTTCGCGAACAGCTCGGGCTGACCGGGACGAACGTGGGGTGCGACACGTCGTCGTGTGGCGCCTGCACCGTTCTCCTCAACGGACAGTCGATCAAGGCGTGCACCGCGCTCGCCGTGCAGGCCGACGGGCAGGACGTGACGACGATCGAGGGACTCGCCACGAACGGGACGCTCCACCCGATGCAGCAGGCCTTCCACGACGAGCACGGGCTCCAGTGCGGCTTCTGCACGCCCGGGATGATCATGGCTTCGGTGGGATACCTGAGCGAGCATTCCGACCCGGACGAAGCGGAGGTGCGGGAAGCGCTCGAAGGCAACCTCTGCCGGTGCACCGGCTACCACAACATCGTCCGGGCCGTGCTCGAGGGCGCGAAGGCGATGCGAGACTCCGAGACCGTGGTCGGGGGCGGCAACGGAGCCGCCGACGGGAGCGGCGTCGCGATGGGTCGCGTGCGTGAAGGGGTGGTGGTCCCATGACGAAATACGTCGGTGGTGGGGTCCCACGGAAGGAAGATCCCGAGCTCCTGACGGGGCAGGGCACCTTCGTCGAGACGCTCACCGTCCCGGGGATGCTCCACGCCGCGTTGGTGCGGAGTCCGTACGGGGCGGCTCGGATCAAGAGCGTCGACACCTCGGCCGCGCTCGAAGCCCCCGGGGTCGTGGCGGCGTTCAGCGGCGAGGATCTCGCGGACGAGTGGGCCGCCGGTCTGCCCATGGCCTGGCCGGTGACCGAGGACATTCGGATTCCCGACCACTGGCCGATCGCCAAGGACGTCGCCCGCTACGTCGGCGACGGGGTCGCGGTGGTGGTGGCGACGAGTCGGACGGCGGCGACCGACGCGGCCGAGCTCGTCGAGGTCGACTACGAGGAGCTCCCCACCGTCGTCGACATCGAGAGCGCGCTCGCAGAGGATGCCCCGCGCGTCCACGAGTCGATGGAGAACAACGAGTGCTACACCTGGACCCACGCGACCGGCGACATCGACGAGGCGTTCGCCAAGGCGGACCTGACGGTCACGTGCAACTACACACAGCCTCGTCTGATCCCCAACGCCATGGAGCCTCGCGCCGTGCTCGCGCAGCCCTCGCCCGCGGCCGGTGAGTTCACGGTGTGGTCCACCACGCAGATCCCGCACATCGCGAAGGTGCTGCTCTCGATGATCCTCGGGATCCCGGAGTCGAAGGTCCGCGTGATCGCGCCCGACGTCGGCGGTGGGTTCGGCTCGAAGCTCAACGTGTACGCGGAAGAGGCGCTGTGCGTCGCGCTCGCGCGTCGTCTGGGCGCGCCGATCAAATGGGTCGCGAGCCGAAGCGAAGGCTACCTGGCGACGATCCACGGGCGCGATCAGCTCCAGGAGATCGAGCTCGCCGCGACCCGCGAGGGGAAGATCCTCGGTTACCGCGTCAAGATCCTCGCGAACATGGGTGCCTATCTACAGCTCGTGGCGCCCGGCGTCCCGCTGCTCGGTGGGTTCCTGTACTGCGGGTCCTATGGCGGCGAGGCATATCACTTCGAGTGCACGGGCGTGTTCACGAATACCACGCCGACCGACGCGTATCGCGGCGCGGGTCGACCCGAAGCGACGTTCGCGATCGAGCGGGCGATCGATACGCTGGCCCGCAAGGTCGGCGTCGACCCCGCGGAGATTCGCAAGCGGAACTTCCTCCCGACCGGCGAGATGGTCGAGAGCCCGGGCGGTCTCGCGTTCGATACCACGGACTACGAGCCCAACCTCGATCGGGCGCTCGAGGTGCTCGACTACGGGGCCGTGTCCGCGGAGCGTGACAAACGGCGCGAGGAAGGCGCGAGCAAGCTGCTCGGGATCGGTCTCTCGACCTACGTCGAGATGTGCGGGCTCGCGCCGTCCCAGGTGCTGGCCTCGCTCAACTACGGAGCCGGCGGTTGGGACGCGGCGACGGTGCGCATGCTGCCCACCGGCAAGGCCGAGGTCGTCACCGGCACGTCGCCGCACGGACAAGGACACGTCACGTCGTGGTCGCAGATCGCCGCCGACGCGCTCGGGGTCGACATCGACGATGTCGAGGTGCTGCACGGCGACACGCACGTCGCGCCGCACGGGATGAACACCTACGGGAGCAGATCGCTCTCGGTGGGCGGCATCGCCGTGCACGAGGCCTGTGGTCGCGTCGTCGACAAGGCCCGGGCGCTCGCCGCGCACCTGCTCGAGGTGTCGCCCGACGACCTCGAATTCGAGGACGGCACCTTCTCGGTCAAAGGCGTCCCGGATCGGACGCAGTCGATTCAGGAGCTCGCGTTCGCGGCGTGGACGGCGCACAGCCTCCCGGAGGACACCGAACCGGGTCTCGAGGCGCACTGCGTCTGGGATCCGCCGAACTTCACGTTTCCGTTCGGCTCGCACATCTGTGTCGTCGAGATCGACACGGACACGGGCGAAGTCGATGTGGTTCGCTATGTGGCGGTCGACGACTGCGGCAACGTGATCAACCCGACGATCGTCGACGGTCAGGTCCACGGCGGCATCGCCCAGGGGGTGGCGGCCGCGCTGTACGAGGAAGCGGTGTACTCGGAGGACGGCACGCTCGAGACCTCGACCATGATCAACTACCTCGTCCCCTCCGCGGCCGAGCTCCCCTCGTTCGAGCTCGATCGGACGGTGACGCCGAGCAACTCGAACCCGCTCGGGGTGAAGGGCATCGGCGAGGCGGGGACCATCGCCTCGACCCCCGCCGTGATCAACGCGGTCGTGGATGCGCTGTCGCACATGGGCGTCGAGGACGTCGCGATGCCGGCCACGCCGGAGCGCGTGTGGCGAACGATCCGGGATGCGAACGGAGGTGCCGCATGATCCCCGCAGCCTTCGAGTACGAACGCCCCTCTTCGCTCGACGAAGCGCTCGCGCTGCTCGCCGACGGCGGCGACGACGCACGGCCCCTCGCCGGTGGCCACTCGCTGCTCCCGCTCATGCGTCTCCGTCTCGCCCGCCCGACCCTTCTGGTCGACATCGGCGGGCTGAACGACTTGCGCTACGTGCGGGACGAGGGCGACCAGATCGCGATCGGTGCGCTGTGCACCCACCACGCGTTGTCGCACGCGCCCGAGCTCAGCGGCGGGTGCGGGCTGATCGCCGAGGTGGCGGGTCAGATCGGCGATCCGCAGGTCCGCCACCGCGGCACGATCGGTGGGTCGGTTGCGCACGCGGATCCGGCGTCCGATCTGCCGGCGGCGCTGCTCGCGCTCGACGCCGAGGTCGTCGCCCAGGGTCCCGGTGGGTCGCGCTCGATCGCCGCGGCGGACTTCTTCGTCGGTCCCTTGATGTCCGCGCTCGAGCCGAGCGAGATCCTGACCGAGGTACGGGTCGCCAAGCGCGAAGGCTGCGCCTCGGGCTATCAGAAGTTCCAGCGCCGGGCGCAGGACTGGGCGATCGTCGGCGTCGCGGCCGTGGTCGAGTCCGATGGGGGGAGCATCTCGAACGCCGCGATCGGGCTCACCAACATGTCCGGCACGCCGCTTCGGGCGACGGCCGTCGAGGAGGCGCTCGCCGGCGCGGCCGACGAGGGCGCCATCGCGGAGGCCGCGAAGAAGGTGTCCGAAGCCGGGACGCCGTTTGCCGATGCGAACGCGAGCGCCGAGTTCCGTCTACACCTGGCTGAGGTATTGATCCGCCGCGTGATCGCCGACGCGATGAGCTGAGGGATCGCGGGCGCTACGAAACCACCGAATGGGGGAGCCATGACGACAGCGACTTCGATCGAAGACGCCATCGCTGCCGCGAACGCGACGTTCGTCGAGCGTATGAACGCCGGAGATATCACGGGCGCGTGCGAGGTCTACACGGAGGACGCCCGGATCCTGCCACCCGGCGGGGAGATCGTGCAGGGCAAGGGGCAGATCGCGGAGTTCTGGAGCGCCGCGCTGCCGGCGTTGGGTGTGACGAGCGTGTCGCTCGAGACCGTCGTCCTCGAGCCGATCGGCGAGGACAGTGCGCGCGAGATCGGTCGCTTCCGACTCGAGGGAGAAGACGGACTCCTCGACCACGGCAAGTTCGTCGTCATCTGGAAGCAGTCGACCGACGGCGGCTGGAACTGGGACTGGGACATTTGGAACTCGAGCCAGAGCTAGCGCAGCACCGACGCACGCCGCACGATCGGCGCCCCCACCTCGGGGGCGCCGATGGGTTTCTACGCCGGCTCGCACGGTACGCGAGCCTACTCGCTGCACCCCTCCTTTCCGCCTGCGCCGATACGGAGTCGGGGCGCCCGGTAGCCGACCTGGCCCGTTGGACCGTGGAGGAGAAGCCGGCTGTTGTCATCGGCACGCTGGACGGCCCACCGGAGACGCTTTTCGAGCTGATCGATGAAGTGCGTCTGCTGGACGATGGCCGGATCGTCGTTGCCGATCGGGGTCAAAACCTGATCCGCGTCTTCGCGCGCGATGGCACGTTCTTGGTCGAGCGCGGCGGAGAGGGAGACGGTCCTGGGGAGTTCGCAGCCGTGGGGAACCTGCATGTGGTGCCCCCCGACACGCTCGTCGTGTGGGATCATCGTCTCCGCCGAATCACCCGCTTCCGCGCCGATGGCGCGCTCCTCTCGACCACACCGTTCACGGTCCAGGGCAGTGACGCAGAGACGCTCGTCGGACGACTCGGGGACGGCGGCTATGTGACGATGGGCTTCCTTCCAGGTGGTGTCTTCGACCCGGCGAATCGCTCGATCAGCCCCGATAGCATGGCGCTCGATCTCTATGCCCCGGATGGGGCGTACGCCCATGAGATCGCGCGTGCCAGCGGCATGATCCGAGACCTACATCCGCTACCGCTCACCCCGTTCCTGCACGCACGGATTGTCGGGGACCGGATCCTGTATACCGACGGCATGGCTCCCGAGATCGTCGTGGTCGACGGGCAGGGAGCTCCGGCCGAGAGCTTCGCTCTGAATATCCCGGAGATCGACCCCCGAGAGGGCCGTGCGCGGTTCGACGAGGCCCTGGCCGCATCCGACGTGGAGCTGTCACCGATGTTGGCCGAGTGGCTGCCGACCGTCGCCAGCGGTCACCCGATCCCTCGCATCGCGGAACTACTCGTGGACGACCAGCGACGCATCTGGGTCAAGCCGTACGACCCCGGCACCGACAGCTGGATCTTCCGGTTCCTCGGGCGTCAGGTCGGTGTCGCGGCTGGAGGTGCGTGGGCGGTCCTCGACGCGGGGGGTACCGAGATCGCGGAAGCCTCGCTACCCGGGTCGCTCATGCCCACCGACGTACATGGGGACCGCGTCGCGGGCGTGACCGTCGACGATATCGGCGTACACCGAGCCGTCGTGTACCAGCTCGCTCGCTAGTGTGGTGTATCAAAAGTCCCTTGACCACCGAGAGTGGTGAGGCGCCCGCTCG
>JAKSCH010000129.1 GCA_022360695.1 Gemmatimonadota bacterium | reverse complement strand
GACGAGCCGGTGACCCGCGCCGAGCTGCTGGAGTCCGAGCTGAACCGATGGATCGAGCTGCGTCGGAAGGAAGACGCGACGCCCTTTCGGACGCCGGCTCCGCACCTCCTCCGGCGAGCCGCGCTGACGGCGTTCGCGGACGAGCTCCGAACGGGCGGGCTCGATCGGTTCGCGGAACCGGGTCTCGGACCCCCATCGCCCGACCCCGGTCTCGATGCCCCGATGACGGAAGCCGCGGCGCTGTTCGGGAACGAGCGACCGCTGTCGGAGCGTCCGACGCCGTGGAACGGGGAGATCCGCGACCCGTTGGCGCGATCGGCCATCGCCGCGCGGTATCACGAGCGATACGAATGGTCCGCCTCGCAGCTCGAGCAATACGGACGGCGACCCTTCGACCACCTGGTCGAGCGCGTGCTGGGCTTCTCGGAGCTCGACGAGACGGAGGACGAGGCGAGCCGGCTCACCCTGGGCGGGCTCGTGCACGAGGTCCTCGAGCGATTCTACGCCGGGATCGACCCGACCGAGCTCGTGGACGCCGGGGCCGACTCCCCGGCACAGCTCCGGTTCGACCGCACCTTCCGTGAGGTGTGCGATCGATACGAGGCCGCCGAGGATCGATGGATCGGGGTCCCCTACGTCTGGGCGGCCACCCGGCAGGAGCTGTACGCGAGGCTCTCGTCGTTCGTCCGCTGGGAGCTCGGCCAGAGCGACGGCGCGCGCCCGCTCGCCGTGGAGCTCGAGTTCGGGGGGCGCACCGATCGCGGGCCCGCCGATCTGTCGGGCCTCGCGCGCGACGGCGTCGAACGCACCTTGCTGCTGGGCGGACGCGTCGACCGCATCGATCGCATCGGATCCGACGGCGGTCGTGGCCTCCGCGTGGTGGATTACAAGAGCGGCGGCGCGGGATCGGCGCCCAGCCCGCGCGCGTTCGAGGATGGCGCGGCGCTGCAAAGCCCCCTCTATATGGCCGCGGTCGAGGCGCTCGGTCTGGGGGCGGCGATCGCGGGCGTGTATCGCACGATCCGCGCGCCGGCGAACCGCGCGCGCCGGCGTCCGGCCGACGTCGGCCCCGCGCTCGAGCTGGCCCGTCTCATCCCCGCCCGCATCCGCGCGGGGCTGTTCGAGGCGGTGCAGGCACGATCGACCGAGTTGAGAGACTGGCAGCCGGGGCGCGACATCGCTCGAACCGCGGCTCGGCTGGGGAGCGGCACGCGCTTCGACCCCCTCGCTCCCGCCCGGGTTCCCGGCGCGGCGATGGCGACGCACGAAGACCGGGAGCCGGAGCGCGCGCCGTGAGCCCGCGGTGGACCGCCGAGCAGGTCGAGGCGATCACCGGGGCGTCGGACGCGCTGCTGTCGGCTTCCGCCGGGACCGGAAAGACGACCACGGTCGTGGGCAAGATCCTGTGGTCGCTGGGTCTCGAGATCGATCGAGACCGGACCGGGCGTCCCGTCCCTCCCCCGCGAGAACCGATCGCCCTGCACCAGATCGCGGCGATCACCTTCACCGAGAAAGCGGCGCACGATCTGAAGGAGAAGCTCCGGGGCGAGATCGAGGCGCGGGATCCCGATGGAACCCTGCGCTGGGCGCTCGACCAGGCCACGGTGGGGACGATCCACGCGTTCGCGAGCGAGCTCCTCAGGGAGTACGCGCTGCGTCTCGGCATCGACCCGAACTTCCGGGTCCTCGACCCGCGCGAGACCGAGATCCAGCAGACCGAGGTCGTTCGCGAGGTGGTGGCCGAGGCGCTCCGGGCGCGCGACCCCGGGGCCGTGGCCCTCACGCGGCGCTACGGGCTCGTCGGCTGGAAGCTCGCGCCCGGGGCGCTCGAGCGGGTGTCGGCCGTGATGCGGGATCTCCGGTGGCGGGCGCGACAGTTCGAGACGTGGAGCGTCCCCCTGGAGGAGGGGCCGTTCACGCGCGCGCTCGACCGCGAGGCGCTCCGCGAGCGGGCGCGCTTCTCGGGCGCGTGGTCCGACGAGCCCGGCGACGCGGCCAACGACGAGGCGGCGCTCGAGCTGGCCGACGCCCTCTACCGGCTCGGGCGGGCGAGCGTGGGCGCGTGGCTGGCGTGGCTCGAGCGCGAGAACGGGCGCGACTTCGACAGCCTGATCCTCGATGCGCGCCGGCTCCTCACCCGCCCCGAGGCGGCCGATGCGCGCGCGGCGATCCGGCGACGGTTCCGACTCCTGATCGTCGATGAGTTCCAGGACACCGATTGGGCGCAGTGGGACATCGCCCGCGCCATCGCGGGGATCGACGAGCCCGAGGAGACGCGCGACGGCCCGCGGCTCTTCCTGGTCGGCGACCCGAAGCAGAGCATCTACCGGTTCCGCGGGGCCGACATCGACGTGTGGAACGACGCGCGCCGCGTCATAGAGCCCCGGGGACGGACGCTCGCGTTGTCGTGGAACTTCCGGAGCGAGCCGCGACTCGTCGACTTCGTGAATCGGGTCGGGGCGCGCGCGCTCGAGGATACCGCCCGCCCGCTCGAGCGCTCCGCCCCGGAGTCGGTGGTCCGCTACGACCCGCTCGTCGGCGCGCGGACCGCGACCGGGAGCGCCGCGCTCGAGTGGCTCGCCGTCGCTGCGAGCGG
>JAKSCH010000312.1 GCA_022360695.1 Gemmatimonadota bacterium | reverse complement strand
CGGGTAGCTGTGCTCGACGTCGGCCGATGGGAGCCCGAGCGCCGATCGAATCCGGCTCGAAGTCAACGGGTGGTCCGCGGCGACCGCCGTCATCGATCCGACCCCTCGGCTCCCAGGATCTCATCGACGATCGCGGCCTCGTCGAAGGGGAGCTTCCGGCCCCCGATGATCTGCGTGGTCTCGTGTCCCTTCCCGAGCAGCACCACGGCGTCGTCCGGGTCGGCAACCTCGAGCGCGTGGTCGATCGCCGCGCGTCGATCGACCACGATCGTGTACGACGCCGGGTCGAGGCCCTCGACCATCTCGGCGCAGATCGCGGCCGGGTCCTCGGAGCGGGGGTTGTCGCTCGTCACCACGGCGACGTCCGACAGGCGCGTCAGGATCTCCCCCATGACGGGGCGCTTGCCCGGGTCGCGATCGCCGCCGCAGCCGAGGAGCGCGATCAGCCGCCCGCGCACGATCCCCCGCAGGGTCGACAGGGCGCGCTCGCATGCATCGGGGCTGTGCGCGAAGTCCCGGATGACGAGCACCGGGCTTCGACGGAGCATCTCCATGCGCCCGGGGACCGGCGGCGCGGTCGACAACCGCTCGGCGATCGCATCGATCGAGAGACCCATGCCGTACGCGACCGCCGCCGCGGCCAACGCGTTCCGCACGTTGAACTCCGCGGGGAGGGGAAGCTCTACGGCAGCGGCGGCCCCTTCGATGCGCAGCTCGAACGTCGATCGGTCCGCCAGCAGCTCGAGGTCGCCCGCCCGGACGTCGGCGCCCTCGCCCGTCCCGTACCGAAGCGTCGTACCGTGGGGCGCTTCCACCCCGTCCCAGGCGGCCGCGCCGGCGTCCAAGGCGCAGGTCCCGCCGGGGGCGAGCAGATCGAGGAGCCGAAGCTTCGCGGCGCGGTACGCGTCGAGATCCGGGTGGTACTCGAGGTGCTCGCGGCTGAAGCTGGTGAACGCCACGGCGTCGAACGCGAGGCCGTCGACGCGACGTTGGTCGAGCGCATGCGACGAAGCCTCGAGCGCGACCGCGCGCGCTCCGGTGTCCCGGAGCTCCGCCAGTGTCTCCGCCAGCTCGATCGGTCCGGGGGTCGTAAGGCTCGGCTTCCCGATCCGACCATCGATCGAGACGGTGCCGAGCGTGCCGAGCGCCGCGGTCGGCGCCTCGGCGGCCAGGACCCAGCGGGTCAGCCACGCCGTCGTGGACTTCCCGTTCGTCCCGGTGATCCCCACGAGTCGGAGCGCGGCGCCCGGGTCCCCCTCGAACAGGGGCGCCAGGTGCGCGACACCGGCGTGTGCATCCGACACCACGATCTGCGGGAGCGATGCTTCGGCTTCGCGCTCGACCAGGGCAGCGGTCGCACCCGCGCGCACCGCGTCCTCGATGAAGGCGTGTCCGTCGACCTGGGTACCCGGCACGGCGCAGAACAAGTCACCGGGCTCGACGGCTCGTGAATCGGCGCGCAGCGCGGAAAAAGAGGCAGGAGGTCGTCCACGCCAGCGCGGCTCGAGCCCGGCGCGGGCCAGTCGTCGCTCGACGTGCTCGCTGAGTATCATCTGTCGCGGCAAAGGCCGCCCCGTCCGGCCCGACTCCAGGATCGACGCAGAGAAAAACGACAGGCGCGGCCGTGCCCTGGCTGGAACCGGGCCATCCTCATCACCACCCCTCGACCGAACGGCCGCGCCTGACGATTTGCAGCTTCCTCGACCTTCTTCCGGAGTGTCGCCTCCGTTGAAGTTGATCCCCGCCGATCGGCGCTCGTCTCGGTCCGATCGGCCGTCTTCCTCTATCTCAACACCACCGTTCCACCCCGCTTCAGGGGGCGTCCCGCCGGCGGTCGTTGGGCCTCTACGGTGCCGGCGCCCATCCAAGCGGCGCGCAGCCCGAGCTCGTGGAGTCGCGCCGCGGCGGAGCGCGGTGACAGCCCGCGAAGGTTCGGCACCGCGATCGAGTCGTGAGCGTCCCCCGACTCGTGCCACGGCTCCTCGGAGCTGCCGACCGCGAAGATGAACGGACCGGTCCGTCTCGGTCCCGCGGCGCGACCCGCCCATGGGCGCGGCGCAGCGCCGCGGACCACGAGGCGCGGATCGATCTGCACGCCATCGGTCGCGAGGGCCGCCTGTAGCGTGGCCTGGCTCGTCGGTGCAGCGATGGCGCCTCCGTAGTACGACCCCTCACTCGGGTCTTCGAGTCGCGTGAGGATCACGACGCGCGGATCGTCCGCGGGGGCGAACCCGACGAACGACGCGCGGTAGCGTCCTTGCGCGTATCCGCCATCCGCGGCGAGACGCGCCGTCCCCGTCTTCCCCGCTACCGCGATCCGGCTCATTTGTGCCAAGGTTCCCGTCCCGTCCTCGACGACGCTCTCGAGCACGCGGGTCACCTGGGCGGCCACTTCGGGTCGCACGACCCGGCGTACGGGACGCGGCTCGAACCGCCGGACGACGCGGCCGTCGGCGTCGCGGACCTCCCGGACGAGCTGGGGCTGCATCAACACGCCGCCGTTCGCGAGCGCGGCGTACGCGGCCACGAGCTGGATCGACGTCGCCGAGACCTCGTAGCCGATCGCATGCGAGGCGGGGCTGAACGCCGTCCAGTTGTCGGGTCGATCGAGACGGCCGGCGGACTCGTTCAGACCCTCGACCTGCGTACGCATGCCGAGCCCGAAGTCGCGGAGATAGCGGTGCTGCACCCGCGGCTCGAGACGGGCCGCGAGTTTCGCGGCGCCGACGTTGCTCGACTTCGCGATCACGTCGCGCACCGAGAGCTCATCGTATTCGTGCACATCACGGATCGTCCGAAGACCGGTGCGATAGACGCCGTCTTCGACGTCGATCGTCTCGTCCAGCTCGACCCGGCCTTCGTTGAGCAACGAGGCGAGCAGGAACGGCTTGAGCGTCGAGCCGGGCTCGTAGGGCTCGGTGAAGGCCGGCACCTGATCGGGAGGGCTACCGGTCCGCTCGCTGGCCACCGCCAGGAGCTCGCCGGTTCGGGGGTCGAGCAGCACGATGTCGCCGGCGCGCGCGCCGGTCTCGACGAGCGCGGCCGCGAGCGCCGTCTCGGCGATGCGCTGGAGCTCGGCGTCGATCGTGAGCACCACGGCATGCCCGGCCCGAGGCTCGACTACGTCACCACCCGGTGGCCGATAACTGTTGTTGTGCCCGTCGAAGCGGACTTCGGCTCGACCGGGGACACCGCGCAGCAGCGGATCCAGATTTCGCTCGAGACCGGTCCGTCCCGAGCCATCCGCCGCCACGCCGCCGATCAGGCGACGCCCGACGCTCCCGGCCGGGTACGCGCGCGAGGAGGCGCTCTCGAACCGGATGTTTCGACCGAGCTCGTTCTCGAGCCGCACCCGCTCCTCGTCGCGAACGCCGCTCGCGATGAGCGGCCAACCGTGCGTGGCATCGAGGACGGCACGTCGTCGCTCGGCGGACACGTCGACGATCTCCGCCACCCGGTCGATGGTGGCCTCGCGGTCGCCCGAGAGATGGTCGACCGGGACGTACGCCAGGTGGCGCGTGTCGTGCGACGCGAGCACCTCGCCGCGTCGGTCGAGGATCGAGCCGCGCGGCGCGGGGAGCGAGTCCCACGTCGCGCTCTGCGCGAGCTGCGTCTCGCGGTGCTCGCTCCCACGCACGATCTGGAGATCGGCGAGCCGGACGGCGTACAGCGTCGCGACCAGCGTCACCCCGACCGCCAAGCACCGGTGACGGCGCGTATGGGTCCGCGCGCCGCCGCTCGCGATCCCATCGCGGTTCGACGTCGCGGCCGCATCGCCGTGGATCCCGAATCGGGTCACCGTTCCCCCTCCACGTCCGAACCCCCGCGGACGAGGCCCCCCTCGTCCGCCCGAACCTGCACGAGCTCCGCATCCACGGCCTGTCGCAGCCCCAGAGGCGCGGCCGCGCGCTCGATCCGCTCCAACGACGTCAGCGTCTCGATCCGCGCTCGCTCGGCGAGGATCCGGTCGGCCACCACCGCCGTCTCCGCGTCGAGTCGCTCGAGATCGGCCGTCAGCCGTCGGCCTTCCTCACCCCGACGAACGACCGACGCGAGCGACACCGCCAGCGCGAGCAGCGACAGGATCGGCACGACCCACCGTCGTACCGCCCGTCTACGAACCCGCTTCCGCGGTCGCGGCTCTCCGCCTATTTGCCAGAGTTCTCCCACACCCTGAGCCGTGCGCTGCGCGCCCGCGGATTCCGGACGACTTCCACCTCACCGGGTCGCAACGGTCGCTTCGTCACGACGCGACCGAGCGCCTCACCCCGACACCTGCATTCCGGGAGCTCGGGCGGACACACGCAGTCGCTCGCCCACTCCCGGAACGTCCGTTTGACGATCCGGTCCTCGAGCGAGTGATACGACAACACGACCAGTCTGCCACCCGGCGCCAAGCGGTCCCGAATCACGGACAGCCCCTCGCTCAGCGCCCCAAGCTCGTCGTTGACCGCGATACGGACGGCCTGGAAGAGCCTGGCCTTCTCCTGCTCCGACGCGCGGCGACCCAGAACCGCCGACAGCGCGGCAACCAGGTCGTCGCTGGTAGAGAAGGGCCGAGTCCTCCTCCGCCTCACCACCTCACGTGCGAGCGCCCGCCATCTACGCTCGTCCCCTTCGCGGAAGACTCGGCCCAGCTCGTGCTCGGTACTGCTGTTCAGCAAATCGGCCGCGGGTGCTCCATCGCCGGTTGTCCCGCCCATCCGCATCCGCAACGATGTGCCCGGACGGAAAGAGAACCCGCGAGCCTGTTCATCGATCTGGTGGGAGGAGACCCCCAGGTCCAACAGCGCCCCCGCCAGATCCTCTATCCCCTCGGCGTCTCCCGAACGACCGATGTCGCGGAAGTTCGCCTCGATCACTCTTGCGCGTCTTCCGAAGGGCTCGAGCCGGCGCCTCGCCGCCTCGACCGCCTCCGGGTCCTGATCGATCCCGATCACCTGCACGGCCGACCCGGCTTCGAGAAGCCGGGTCGCGTGCCCCGCACCACCGATCGTCGCGTCGAGAAAGACGCCGCCGCGTTCGGGACGCAGGGCCTTCAGCACCTCGTCGGGCATGACCGCCGTGTGCTGAAATGTCTTCCCTTCCACTTCCTCGGCTGCCTCGCCTGCCCCCACCGTGCGGTGATCAGAAGAACGTCAGGCGAACACGCTCTCTATATGTCGATCGAAATCTTCGTCGGTCTGACTCGTCGTCTTGTCGAACTTCTCCGGGTCCCAGAACTCGATGTGGTTGATCGCTCCCACGACCATGGCCTCGCTATCCAGCGAGACGGCCTTCCGCATCTTCTCCGGGATCAGAATCCGACCCTGCTTGTCCGGCACCACCTCGATCGCGTTCGCCGTGAGCCCGAGGATCTGGTTTCGGAGCTTCGGCTGGCGCTTGGACATCTCCGACCCGTGGATGACGGTTCATCTGGCGACTGCAGGCTTCGGCTTCGGGCTGCTCACCGCGCCCATTGCGCTCGCTGCCACGAACTCGGTCGGCGATGATGTGCGGGGCGCTGCTGCTGCAGAT
>JAKSCH010000137.1 GCA_022360695.1 Gemmatimonadota bacterium | reverse complement strand
GATCGAGCGCATCCTCGAGGCGATCACGGCGGGCGAGGTGGAGAAAGTCGTCCTGGGGCGTCCTCTGGACGTGACGCTCGGCGAGGCGCCGGACTCGGCCGGCGCCCTCGCCGCGCTGCGGACGGCGAACCCGCTCGCCCACACGTACTTGATCCAGTTCGCTCGGGACCGCTTTCTCCTGGGGGCGTCGCCCGAGCTGATCGGCTCGGTCCGGTCCGGGCGACTGCGCACGATGGCGGTCGGCGGCTCGACGCCGCGAGGCGCGGACCCCGAGTCCGACGCGTGGCTCGGTCGGCAGCTCGTCGGGAGTCGCAAGGATGGCGTGGAGCACCGGATCGTCGTCGAAGACATCGTTCGCCGCCTGGAGCCGCTCGGGGTATCGCTGGATCGCATCCCCGAGCCGAAGCTCCTTCGGCTGCCGCGGATCCAGCACCTGCGCACCGAGCTCGAGGCTCGTCTGCCCGACGGACGGACGGTCCTCGATGTCGTCGGCGCGCTGCACCCCACCGCCGCCGTCTGTGGCGAGCCGCGCGATGCGGCGGACGCGATCCTGCGGGAGATCGAGTCGTTCGAGCGCGGTTGGTACGCCGGCCCGGTCGGTTGGCTCGACGCGGACGGCGAGGGCGAGTTCGCGCCCGCGCTGCGGTGCGCGGTCGCCCGCGGACCCCTCCTGCGGTTGTTCGCCGGCGCCGGGATCGTCGCGGGCTCCCGAGCGCGGGCGGAGTGGGACGAGACGCGCGTGAAGCTCCAGACCATGCTCGGCGCGCTCGGCGTGTCGCGGGTGCCGTGACGACCGACTTCGGGGACGCCCCAAACCGAAACACGCTGTGGGCGCGCGTGCTCGCCGATGAGCTCGGCCACCTCGGGCTCGAGCACGTGGCGATCGGCTCCGGCTCGAGATCGGCGCCGCTGGTCGAAGCGCTCGCTCGAGATCGGCGGCTCCGGATCCACCCGCACGTCGACGAGCGCTCGGCGGCGTTCTTCGCGCTGGGCGTGGGCGCCGCCACCGGACGAGCCGCGGCCGTCGTGACCACGTCGGGCACGGCGACGGCCAACGTCCTGCCCGCGACCGTCGAGGCGAGCCAGGGGGAAGTCCCGCTCCTGGTCCTGACCGCCGACCGGCCCGCCTCGCTGCGAGGAACCGACGCGAACCAGACGATCCGGCAGGTCGGTCTGTACGGCGAGTACCCACGGCTCGCGATCGATCTGCCGCTCCCCGAGGCGAGCGAGCCGGGGTTGGCTCGGCTCCGCGAGGTGGTCCGCGAGGCCTGGCGCGCGACGATCGGCGTCGCGCCGGGTCCGGTCCACCTGAACGTCCCCTTCGAGAAGCCGCTGGAGCCGACGTCGATACCCGGCGATGTCCCCGACGGGCTGAGTGCGGAGCGGGGGTTGGACGTGGCGGACGAGGTCGTGGCGGGCCCGGGACGGACGCGAGCGCTTCGAGACCGCCTGGCCGGTCGGGTCCGTCCGCTGATCGCCTGCGGCCCGACCCGCGACCCCGCGTGGGGCCTCGCCGCCCTCGAGCTGGGTCGCGCCCTCCGCTGCCCCGTGGTGGCCGACCCGCTCTCGGGGGCTCGTTTCGCCGGCCGGGACGGCGACGCGGGGGCGATCACCGGCGCCGACCTGTTCCTGGGCTCCGAACGGGTCGCCGGCGCGCTCGCACCCGATCTCGTGATCCGATTGGGCTCCGCCCCCACCTCGGCCGCGGTGCTCGCGTATCTGGAGGGACTCGAGCCCGGAACGCCGGTTCTCCGTCTCGATCCGGCCGGGCGCAGGAGCGATCACCTCGGTCGCGTCACCGAGACGATCCTCGCCGACCCCGGCGGGACGCTCGACGAGGTCCGCGATCTCCCGCCGGCCGACCCCGGGTGGCTCGATCGGTGGCGAGAGGTCGACACGGCGGTGCAGGAGACCATCGCGCCCCGCCTCGCCCGGGAGTGGTTCGAGGGCGCGATCGCCGCGGCGCTGGCGCGGGCGCTGCCCCGAGACGCGACGTGGTTCATCGGGAACTCGATGCCGATCCGCGACGTCGACGCGTTCGCGGGAGACGGCGGTCGATCGGTCCGGACGATCGGGTTCCGTGGCGCCAGCGGGATCGATGGCAACGTGAGCGGCGCGCTCGGCGCCGCGACCGCGCGCGGCCGACCGGCGGCGGCCCTGATCGGCGACCTGACGCTTCTGCACGACGTCGGCGCGGTGCTCACCGCCCGTCCGCTGGACGTTCCACTCGTCATCGTCGTCATCCAGAACCGCGGAGGCGGCATCTTTCACCTCCTCCCGATCCGCTCGCACGATCCTCCCTTCACCCCCTACATCGTGATGCCCCACGACGTGGACCTCGAGGCGGTTGCCCGGGCCGCGGGAATCGCGCACCGTCCCGTCGCATCGCTCGATTCGCTTCGCCACGAGCTGACGGGCGTCTGGGAGCGCCCCGGCGTACGGCTGCTCGAGGCGGTCGTCGATCGCGAGCGAAACTGGGCGGTGCGAAACGACGTCGTGGCGACCGCCGCGGCTTCGGCCGAGGCCGCGCTCTAGCCCAGCCTCGGCCCCTCGGTCCGCGGGTGCGGTACCGAGCTCACACGAACCGGAGAACCACCTCGATGAGTCAGACGGCCGTGCTGCCCGAGAGCGGCGTGGATTGGGAAGTCGCGAAGGATTACGAAGACATCACGTATCACAAGGCCGATGGGATCGCGCGGATCGCCTTCAACCGACCCGAGGTGCGCAACGCGTTTCGCCCGGACACGCTGTTCGAGCTGTACGAGGCGTTCGCCGACGCGCGCGACGACGAGTCGATCGGCGTCGTGCTGTTCACCGGGAACGGACCGGCGGAGGATGGGAAGTGGGCGTTTTGCTCCGGCGGCGACCAGCGGGTCCGCGGGGAGGCCGGGTACGTCGGAAAGGACGGCGTGGCGCGGCTCAACGTGCTGGAGCTCCAGCGGCTGATCCGCTCGATGCCGAAGCCGGTGATCGCGCTCGTCGCCGGGTACGCGATCGGGGGCGGGCACGTCCTCCACGTCGTGTGCGATCTTTCGCTCGCCGCGGAGAACGCCGTGTTCGGCCAGACCGGTCCCAAAGTGGGGAGCTTCGACGGCGGCTTCGGCTCGTCGTACCTCGCTCGCTCGGTCGGGCAGAAGAAGGCCCGCGAGATCTGGTACCTGTGTCGGCAGTACGACGCCCGAGAAGCCGAGGCCATGGGGCTGGTCAACAAGGTGGTGCCGCTCGACCGGCTCGAGGCGGAGGGCGTCGAGTGGGCGCAGGAGATCCTCGACAAGAGCCCGCTCGCGATCCGGTGTCTGAAGGCCGCCTTCAACGCGGACTGCGACGGACAGGCGGGGCTCCAGGAGCTGGCCGGACACGCGACCATGCTGTTCTACATGACCGAGGAAGGGCAGGAGGGGCGGAACGCGTTTCTCGAGAAGCGGAAGCCGGAGTTCCGGAAGTACCCCTGGCGCCCCTGAGCGGCTCGGGCGGCTCGTGACGATCGGGGCCTGGGTCGCGGGAGTGCGGCTCCGTACGCTCCCGGCCGCGGTCGGCCCGGTGCTCATGGGAGGGGGGCTCGCGTGGCGGGACGGCGGGTTCGCGCCGTTGCCGTTCGCGGCCGCGCTCGGCGGGGCGCTCTTCATCCAGATCGGCACCAACTACGCGAACGACTACTCCGACTTCGTGCGCGGCGCGGATACGGACGCGCGGCTCGGGGCGCCCCGCGTCACCCAGACCGGCGCCCTCCGTCCGGACGCCGTCCGCGCCGGCGCCGCGGTCGGCTTCGTGCTCGCGACGCTGATCGGCGTCTACCTCGTCTGGCGAGGCGGGTGGCCGATCGTCGGGATCGGGCTCGCGTCGATCGTCGCGGGCGTGTGCTATACGGGCGGGCCGTGGCCCTTCGGCTACCGAGGGTTGGGCGATCTGTTCGTCCTCGTGTTCTTCGGACCGGTCGCGGTCGCCGGCACGCACTACGTCCAGACCCTGACGTGGAGCGGAGCGGCGGTCGTCGCCGGTCTCGGCGTCGGCGCGTTCACGACGGCCATCCTCGTCGTCAACAACCTGCGCGACCGGGAGACCGATCGGCGGGCCGGGAAGCGCACGCTCGCCGTCCTGATGGGGACGCGGCCCACGCAGCTCGAGTACTCCGTCTTGCTGGGGGTCGCGGCGGCGATCCCGGTATGGGGCGGGCTCGCGGACCGCTGGCCCGTCTGGGCGGCCGGGGGCGCGCTGATCGCCGTGGGCTCGGCGGCGCGACCGGCGCGGACCGTGTGGCGATACGCCGACCCGCGCGAGCTGAACGCCGCGCTCGTCGACACCGCGCGGGCGGTCGGGGCGTACGGCGTCCTGTTCGCCGCCGGGTGCCTCGCGTGAGCCTCCCCCCGTCCGACGCGTCGACGCCCCCGTCGGGAGATCTGTTGTCCGCGCTCGCGATCGAGCACATCGACCGCGTCGCCGTCCGGTCCGATGCCGGGGCT
>JAKSCH010000133.1 GCA_022360695.1 Gemmatimonadota bacterium | reverse complement strand
TTCGGGCGGCACGTCGACTTCCGCAACGCGATCCTCATCATGACGAGCAACCTCGGCTCGCACCTGATGACGTCCGGCGGCGGCCTGGGCTTCGGCAAGACCGAGAGCCAGGCGTCCGAAGAAGACAAGATGAAGAAGATCCGCGCGGACGTCCTGTCGGAGGTCCAGCGCCAGTTCCGTCCCGAGTTCCTCAACCGGATCGACGAGCTGATCGTCTTCAACCCGCTGAACGAGGAGGATCTCAAGGAGATCGTCCACATCCAGCTCAAGGAGGTTCAGGCTCGGTTGGCCGAGGAAGGACTCAACCTCCAGATCAGCGACGAGGCGGTCGCGTTCCTGGTCGAGAAGGGGTACGACGAGAAGTTCGGGGCGCGGCCGCTCAAGCGGACCATTCAGCGGTACGTGGAGGACGCGCTGTCCGAGCGTATCCTGATGGCCGATTTCGAGCCCGGAGATCAGATCGCGGTGGATGTGGGCGATGATGCGGAGTCGCTGGTCTTCGCGGCGCCTTCACCCTCCTCCGCCACGTGATGGTGCCGGTGCCCGCGAACCGCATGGTACTCGAGCGCCGATCCGCGCGCCCCGGACTTCGTTGCTCGGTCTCGACGTAGCTCCAGCCGTGCCGGACCCACGCCTCGCGGACGCGGGCGCCCCGGAGCGCCTCGCCGGGACGCCGTCCCGGCGCTCTCGGCCCGCGGGCGGTCCGGGGGCGATGGCACACGCGACCGCACGCGCACTCCGAGCGTCTCGGCTGGCGGCGCTCGGCGCGATCCTCGCGGCGACGGGGGGCGCGCCGGTCGTCGCTCAAGGGACGCTCGATCAGAACTCCGTGCGCGTCGATTCCATCGTCGTGCTCGGCAATCGTCGGCACAGCCAGGCCTCGATCATCGCGCGAAGCGGCATCCGAGCGGGCAACATCGTCCAGCAGCCGACGATCCAGGACGCGATCCGCCGGCTGTTCAGCTCCGGCGACTTCGCCGACATCCAGGTCGGAGTCGGCGGGGATGATCCCGAGCGCGGGATCTTCTACATTCTGGTCGAGGAACGCCCCTACATCACGGACTACGAGTTCCGAGGTCTCGAGCGGGTCAAGGAGAGCCTGATCCGCGACACGGTGGGTCTGTCGCGAAACAGCCCGCTCGACCCGGATCGGATCTCGCGCGCCGCGTTCACCATGCGCGAGCTGCTCTCGAACGAGGGGTTCCCGGTCGCGCGGGTCGACACCGTCATCGTCGCCGACCCGGCGTTCCCCCAGGACTACCACGTCATCTTCGACGTGACCGAGGGGCCGCGGCTGGGGGTCACCGCGATCGACTTCGTCGGCAACGACGCGTTCTCGGACGCGGAGCTCCGGGAGGCGCTGGCGACCGATGAGGAAGGCTTCTTCTGGTTCGACTCCGGCGAGCTCAAGAGGGACGAGTATCGTCGCGATCTGACCGAACGACTCCCGCAGTTCTACGCCTCGAACGGCTATCTCGATTTCGAGGTGCTGGGCGACACGATCATCGCCGATGGGACGACCGGGAAGGGGCGGATCGAGATCCGCGTGAACGAGGGGCCCCAGTATCTGCTCGAGGATCTGAGGATCACCGGGAACCGGGCGTTCCCGCTCGCCGTCATCGAGCCGATCGTACGGAAGGATCAGCCCGAGACACCCGAGGATGGGGCGTACCCTCCGTTCAATTTCACGGCCTTCTACGCTTCGCCGGGAGATCTCGGCGATCTCTACCGCAACAGCGGCTATCTGTCCTCACGCGCCAACGCGGAGGCGCGACGCGTGGAGGTGGCCGAGGGAGAGCAGCCCCGGGTGCGGGCGACGGTCAGCATCCTCGAGGGGCAGCCGAGCTACATCCGCGAGATCTCGATCGAGGGCAATACGTACACGCACGATCGGATCATCCGAAACCGGTTGTTCATCTTCCCGGGAGACGTCTACTCGCAGGAGCGGCTGATCTCGTCGTTCCAGGCGATTCAAGGTCTGAACTTCTTCGACCCGCTCCCGCCCGACGAAGCGATCAATATCGAGCCGCGGGCGGATGGCGACATCGACATCACGCTGCGGGTGCAGGAGAAGCAAACAGGCACGGTCAACTTCGGCGTCACGGCCTCGGGGTTCGAAGGACTGGCCGGGTTCGTCGGCTACACGCAGCCCAACCTGTTCGGTCTCGCGAAGACGGGGAGCTTCCGCTGGATCTTCGGTAGTCGACAGCAAGACATCGACCTCAGCTACTCGGATCCCGAAGTGCTCGGGAGCCAGTACTCCGGGACGGTGTCGCTTCGGAGCTCGCGCGAGCAGTTCACCGGGTTCAGCCTCGGCGACCGGCGACAGACCGGTGGGCTGACGGAATTCGGCTTTCCGATGTTCGGGTTACGCTCGACGCGCGCCTTCGTCGGGTACTCGCTGTTCGCCGACGAGGTCCGGGGTCTCGACACGACCGACGTGATCGGCCAGCAGTTCTCGCTGCTCACCGGCACACGATCCGCCGCGACCCTGCGGGTGGTCCAGGACAGCCGCAACAACCCGATGTTCCCGACCCGAGGCTCGCGCAACCAGGTGAGCCTACGCCACACGGGGGGACCGCTCGGAGGCGACGGGAACTACCAGAAGCTCGACCTGACGAGCGAGTGGTTCGTCCCGGTGGGGCAGATCGGCGGCGGTCCTGGCAGCACGAGCCCGCCCATGGAGCTCACGTTCGGGTTGAGCTTCCAGGCCGGGTTGATCTTCGGGGACAATCCGTTCTTCACCGAACGATACTATATGGGAGGCACGCAAGCGGGCATCCTGCTCCGAGGCTATGACGAGGCGTCGATCACACCGTCGGGTCACATCCCGAACGATGTGGCGTTCAGCGATCTCGACCGCGTCGGAGAGTCCTTCTTCCGCACCGGGGCCACCCTCGGGATCAAGCTCACCAGCAGCATCTTCGCGAGCGCCTTCATGGATGCCGGAAACCTGTGGTTCGACGCCGGGCGGCTAAACCCGACGGACCTTCTCGTAGGGTCGGGCTTCGGCGTGAGCCTGGTGACGCCGTTCGGACCATTGGGTCTCGACTACGCGTACGGGTTCGACCGACGGGACATCCTCGGACGTCCGGATCCCGGTTGGCAGCTTCACTTCAAGTTCGGCCGGGTCTTCTGAGCGCGGCCGGACCGTCTCGCGGGCTGCCAGGGCCCGCCACACGGCAAACCACAGGGGCTACGAGCATGGTTGCGACACTGAAACGCGCCGCGGTGCTGACGCTCGCCGCGACATGGACGATGCCGCTCGCCGCGCAGGAGGTGACCGCGTCGGCGGAGCTCCCGCCCGACGGTACGTCGCTCGTGTTCGTCAACACGCAAGCGATTCTACCGGTCGCGCCCGGCGCTGATTCCGCGCAGGCGAGGTTCCAGGCGGTCGTCAGCCAGTTCGAGGCCGAGCTGGCCGGTTTGGCGACGCAGATCGACTCGATGCTCGCCGACTACCGTCGGCAAGAGTCGCTGATGGGGCAGGCCGGGCGGGAGCAGAAACAGCAGGAGATTCTCGACCTGCAACGATCGGCGCAGCAGCGTCAGCAGGAGCTGGACGTGCAGTCGCAGCAACGCCGCAACGAGCTGCTGGCGCCGATTCTCCAGCGCGTGACCGACGTGATCGAGGAGATCCGGAGCGAGCGCGGCTACGCGATGGTGTTCGACATCGCCGAGTCCGGTGTGATCGCGGCGGACAACTCGCTTGACATCACCGGGGCGGTCTTGGAACGTCTCGGAGTCGATCCGAGCGCGCTCACCGCCAACTCGGGTCGTTGAGCCACGTTCCGGCGGGTCTCTCACGCATGACATGAACCCCCCGCCCGACGGTCCGTCGGTCGGGGGCGTTTCGCATATGAGCACAATCACGGTGTCCGAAATCGCCGCCGAGGTCGGGGCGGAGGTCGAAGGCGACGGAGCGCGTCGGCTCTCTGGCGTTGCACCGCTCGAGCGGGCGGGGCCGGAGCACCTGACGTTCTTCGCGGAAGCCGCCCTACGCTCGCGAGCCGAGGGTACGACCGCCGGAGCCGTGCTCGCCCCCGAGACCTTCGTGGCGGTCCTCCCGGATACGGCGATCCTCCGCGTTGCCGACCCCCGCGCGGCGTTCGCGCGGGTGCTGTCGCTGTTCCACCCGGAACCCGCGTCGGTCGGCAGCGTCCACCCGACCGCGGTGATCGCGCGTGGCGTCGAGATGGGCCCGGACGTCTCCGTCGGCCCGTACGTCGTGGTGGGTGAGGGGACGACGATCGGCGCGGGTACGCGGATCGAAGCGTCGACCAGCGTCGGACGAGCCGTGCGAATCGGCGCCGGCTGTCGGATCGCGCCCGGCGTGTCGATTCTCCATGGCGTCGAGATCGGCGACCGCGTCCTCGTGCACACGGGTGCGCGGATCGGCACCGACGGGTTCGGGTACGCCCCCACGTCCGAGGGGGCCAAGAAGATCCCCCAGGTCGGCGGGTGTCGGATCGCCGACGACGTCGAGATCGGCGCCAACTGCACGATCGACCGCGGCGCGATCGACGACACGGTGATCGGGGCGCGGACGAAGCTCGACAACCTCGTCCACATCGCGCACAACGTCATCATCGGCGAGGACTGCATGATCGTCGCACAGGTCGGCATCGCCGGGAGCAGCGTCGTGGGCGCGGGGTCCGCGTTGGCCGGTCAGGTGGGCGTCGCAGACCACGTCACGATCGCGCCCGGCGCGCGGATCGCGGCCCAATCCGGCGTCATCCGCGACGTTCCGGAGGGCGCGACCCACGGGGGATACCCGGCGCAGCGCCACTCGCGTTGGATGCGGATCACGGCCGCATCGGCCCGACTTCCGGCGCTGCTGCGCCGCGTGGCCGCCATCGAGCGGCGGCTGGGAATCCGCGGAGGAGACGAGCACGAGGACGCCGCGGTGGAGGACGGCGCCGCGTGAGCGAACGCCAGCAGACCATCGCGTCCCCCACCGCCGCGGAGGGGCACGGGCTCCACACGGCGGAGCCCGCCGAGGTGGTGCTGCACCCGGCGCCTCCGAAGACCGGAATCCGGTTCCGACGCACCGATCTCGCGGGGACGCCCGAGATCCCGGCGTCGGTCCACGCGGTCGACAGCGTCGAATGGGAGACGGCATTGGGGGAGGGCGAGGCCCGTGTCCGGACCGTCGAGCACATCCTCGCCGCCGTCCACGCGTTCGAGATCGACAACCTTCGCATCGACCTGTCGGGACCGGAGCCACCGGCGCTCGATGGAAGCGCGGCGCCGTGGTGCGAGCGCATCGCGGCCGCGGGCCTGGAGCGGCAGGAGGCGGACGTCCGTCGACTCGACCTCGCGACCCCGCTGCATGTCGAGGTCGGCGACGCGCGGTACACGATCCTGCCTCACGACGGCTTCCGGGTCTCCGCGAACATCGACTTCGACCACCCGACCGTGGGGCGTCAGTTCGCGAGCGCCGCCATCGAGCCCGAGAGCTTTACGCGCGACATCGCACCGGCGCGGACGTTCGGGCTCTCGTCGTGGCAGGACGATCTCAACCGACGCGGGCTCGCGCTGGGAGCCAGCGCGGACAACACCGTCGCGCTTTCGGAAGACGGGTTGGAGGCCGATTGTGAGCTTCGGTTTCCCGATGAGTTCGCGCGGCACAAGGTGCTCGACATCGTGGGCGATCTGGCGCTCGTCGGCGCGAGGCTCGGGTGCCACGTGATCGCCGAGCGACCCGGTCACAAGGGGAACGTCGAGGTCGCGCGGCGGCTGGCGACGCGGCTGGCGTGGGAAAGTGGGAGAGGCTTGAAGATTCAAGAGATCATGAAGCTGCTTCCGCACCGGTACCCGATGCTGCTCGTGGATCGGGTGCTGGACTTCGAGGAAGGGAAGCGGATCGTCGGCGTGAAGAACGTGACGGCCAACGAGCCGTTCTTCGTGGGTCACTTCCCGGATCACCCGGTGATGCCCGGCGTGCTGATCGTCGAGGCCCTCGCCCAGTGCGGCGGGCTGCTCCTGCTCCAGGGCGCGGAGAACCCCGAGGAAACCGTGGTGTATCTGCTCTCCATCGACGAAGTGAAGTTTCGACACCCGGTCGTGCCGGGCGATCAGCTGAGCCTGGAGATCGAGCTGGTCCAGTTCCGAGGACGGCGCGGGAAGATGAAAGGGATGGCTCGGGTGGACGGACAGGTGGTGGCGGAAGCAACGATGCTGGGTCAGGTGGTCGACCGTTGACCCCCGTTCGGACGGAGGGTCGACACGAGACCGCGATCGTCGACGTCTCCGCGGAGGTCGATCCGTCGGCGACGATCGGTCCGTATTCGGTGATCGGGCCCGACGTACAGATCGGCGCCCGTGTCCGCGTCGGTCCGCACGTGTACATCGAGCGCGACACGCGGGTCGCGGCGGACGTGCACGTCGCGAAGGGCGCGGTGCTCGGGACGGACCCCCAGGACCTCAAATACGCGGGCGAACGTACGTTTCTCGAAGTCGGTCCGCGGACGCGGATCCGCGAGTTCGCGACGCTCAATCGCGGGACGGCGGCGTCGGGTCTGACATCGGTGGGCGCCGACGCGTTGATCATGGCCTACGCGCACGTGGCCCACGACTGTCGCGTGGGGGATCACGCGGTGATCGCCAACGCCGTGAACATGGCGGGCCACGTCGAGATCGGTGAATGGGCGATCGTGGGCGGGCTGACGGGCATCCACCAGTTCGTCCGCGTCGGCCGACACGCGATGGTGGGCGGAGCGGCCCGCATCGTCCGCGATGTCGCCCCCTACACGATCGCGACGGGTACGCCGCCGGTGTCGTACGGCGTGAACCGGGTCGGCCTCAAACGCCGCGGGTTCGAGCGAGACGCGATCCGTGCGCTGCGATCGGCGTTCCGCGAGATCTTTCGCTCGGGCGCGCCGAGTCGGTCCGTGGCCGAGGCGTTCGATCTCTCCGAGGCCACGCCCGAGGTGCGCGAGCTGGTCGAGTTCGTTCGGGACAGCCGGCGAGGCATCGTACCGGGTCGTTCCGAGCTGCCGGTCGACCACCGGACCGTAGAGCTGCCGACCGAAGATACCGAGCGCGAGTGAGCCGGGTTCGCGCCGGCGTGATCGGCGTGGGTCGGCTCGGGGCGACGCATGCTCGCCTGCTGGCGGCGAGTCCCGATTTCGAGCTGGTCGGCGTCCACGATCGGGACGCCGGTCGCGCGACGCAGGTCGCCGGGACGTTCGACGCCGTGACCTTCGCTTCGCCGGAGGACCTCGCCGCCGCGGTGGACGCGGCGGTCGTGGCGGTCCCCACCGTGGCGCACCTCGAAGTGGCGAGCGTGGCCCTCGAAGCCGGGTGCCACGCCCTGGTCGAGAAGCCGCTCGCCTCGACCGTCGACGAGGCCGATGAGCTCATCGGCCTCGCGACGGCGCGAGATCGGGTGCTCGGCGTCGGGCACGTCGAACGGTTCAACGGCGCCTTGCTCGCCGTCGACCGATGGCTCGATCGGCCGCGGTTCATCGAATCGCTCCGTCTGGCCCCGTTCCAGCCGCGGGGGACCGACGTCACGGTGATCCTGGATCTCATGATCCACGACATCGACCTGGTGCTCGCGCTGGCCGACGCGCCGCTCGCCGACGTGCATGCCGTGGGCGTGCCGGTGATCACGCCATCGATCGACATCGCGAACGCGAGGCTGACCTTCGAGAGCGGAGCGGTCGCGAACATCACGGCCAGCCGAGCCTCGCTCAAGCCCGTGCGCGAGCTGCGGTTGTTCCAGCACTCCGCATATTTCAGCTTGGACCTGCGCGGTGGCGTCGGCGAGGTGTATCGTCGTCGTGCCCCGGAAGACGTCGCGGATGTGACCGGGATCGAGAGCCTGGTCGAGCGACACCGCGTGACGGCGGGCGAAGGCGAGCCGCTGGCCCGCGAGCTGAGCGCCTTCGCCGATGCGATCGCGGGACGCCCCTCGCGTCTCGTGTCGGGCGCCGCGGGACGCGACGCGCTCGAGGTCGCGCACCGAATCACCCGGGAGATCGAGGAGTTTGCCGATGTCGTTGCTCAAGATTCGTGAAGAGCGTCGCGAGCTGGGAGGGGCCGTCAAGAGAGGGCCACGAACGATCATCCTCATCGTGCTCCTCGGGCTCGTCCTGTTCCTGATCTCCTACCTGGGGCGCTTCTCCTGACCGAAAACGATGCGACGCGACGCGAGGGCGTCGCGGTCTTTCTGTCGGCGGGTGAGGCGTCGGGGGATCAGCACGCGGCGGCGGTCGCGCGCGAGCTACGAGAACGGCTGCCGGACGTGCGGCTGTTCGGGCTCGGAGGTCCTCACATGAAGGCGGCGGGCGTGGAGCTGCTCGCCGGGCTGGACCAGCTGGCCGTCATGGGCTTCTCGGGGATCCTCGCTCGGATCCCCTTTTTCGTGCGTCTGTCGAGACGCATCCGAGCGCTGTGGGCGCGTGAAGACGTGCGGCTCGTCATCCCCGTCGACTACCCGGGGCTCAACCTTCGTATGGCGACATGGGCGCACACCGGAGGTCGACGCGTGCTGTACTTCATCGCGCCACAGGTGTGGGCGTGGAAGGAAGGTCGGGCGAAACGGCTCGCCGCGGTCTGCGATCGCGTCCTCACGGTGCTGCCGTTCGAGACCGAGGTGCTCGAGCCGCACGGTGTCGAGGCGACGTTCGTGGGCCACCCCGCGCTCGATCACCTCGCCGCCGAGTCGGACCGCGCCGTCGGGAGCCCCTCCGAGACGCGGATCGTCGGGATCTTCCCGGGCTCGCGAGCCCAGGAGGTGCGGTTGATGTTGCCGATTTTCGCGCGGGCCGCGACGCTCCTCGCGGCTCGCCACGCCGACCTGGACTTCCTGGTCGCACGAGCGGAGACGTTGCCGCAGGAGTTGTACGAGGGCTTCGATCTCCGTCTGGCGAGCGCGGACGAGACGCGAAGACGAGCCGCGGTGGCGATGACCAAGTCCGGAACGATCACGCTCGAGCTCGCGCTGTCCGGCGTCCCGATGGTGATCGGGTACCGAACGACGCGGTTCACGTACGCCATCGCGCGTCGCTTGTTGACGCTGTCGTCGATCGGTCTCGTCAACCTCGTCGCCGGCGAGCCCTTCGTCCCGGAGCTCATCCAGGATCGCTTCACGCCGGAAGCGATGGCGCGCGCGATCGAGCCGCTGCTCGTCATGGATGGACCGGCGCGGGTCAACATGCGGCTCGGGTACGAGGAGGTCCGCGCGCGACTCGGAACGCCGGGGTGCGCGGCGCGGGTGGCGGACCACGCCGTCGAGCTGCTGACGTGAGCTCGAAACGTCTGTCGGTCGGGGCCGCGGTCGGTCTCGTGCGCGCCATCCTACCGTTGGCTCGTACCTGGCGGTTGCGTCATCCCGACGACCCCGGCGTCGTCTTGCGGCCGAGATTGGATCCGTACGTCTACTACACGTGGCACGAGAACCTCTTGCCGCTCACGTGTCTGTTCGCGGGGCTGGGGGTCGCGACGCTGGCGAGCCGAAACCGCGATGGTGAGATCATCGCGCGCGTGCTCGCGAGTCTGGGGTACGCCGTCGCCCGGGGCTCGAGCTCACGCGGGGGGATGAGCGGGTTCCGAGATCTCACGCGCGCCGCGGCCTCCGGCCGACCGTTGATCCTCACGTCGGACGGTCCGCGCGGCCCGCGGCGCGCGCTCAAGCCCGGCACGGCGCGGCTCGCCGCGGCGACGACGCGACCCACCGCCGCCATCGGGATGGCTTCCACCGCGAGTTGGCGGCTCCCGAGCTGGGACCGGTTCCACATCCCGAAGCCCGGCGCCACCGTCTTCGTCGCGTGGGAAGATCCCGTCGAGGGACAGGCCGAAACCGATGCGGCGCTCGGTCGCCGCCTCGGGCGCCAGATGGCGCGCTGCGAGCAGGCGGCGCGGGAGGCGTCGTGGGGTCGGCCGCCCAGGGTCGTCCGGGGGCTCGCGACGACGTCCGGAGCCGACGAGTCGCGCCACGACGCCGCGGCGGTCGGACTTCCGGCGGACGGACGCTCGCGGATCGAGCGACGGGTGCGGGCGGCGTGGATCCGGGATCGACCGCCGGTCGGGCTGCGCGCCGGAGCGGTGGCGTTCGGGGCCGCCCGGGGCGTCCGAAACGCCGCCTTCGATGTCGGGGCGCTGACGCGCCACGCGGCGTCGATCCCCGTCGTGTCCGTCGGCGGGGTCACGGTGGGCGGCAGCGCGAAGACGCCGGTGACGTCCGCGATCGCCCGCGCCCTCGTGGATCGGGGACACGACGTGGCGATCGTGACGCGCGGCTACCTCGACGAGCTGACGCTTCACGCTCGCTGGGTGCCCGGGGCGAGCGTCTGGGGCGGTCGCGACCGGCTCCGCGTCGTGGAGCGGGCGGCGGCCGAGGGGGCGACGTGCGCCGTGCTGGACGACGGGTTCCAGCACCGCCGGCTGCGTCGCGATCTGGACGTCGTCCTCCTCGACCGCGACGCCCTCGAGCGTACGAACGGCGCGTTGCTCCCGGCGGGACCGTTTCGCGAGCCGTGGAGGGAGGCCGCGCGGCGCGCCGATGCGGTCCTGGTCACGGGACGGATGCCCTGGTCGAACGAGATCGAAGCGTTCGACGACGAGCTCCGGGCGACGCTCGTCGAGATCGGGGTTCGCGTCCCGGTGGCGAGCCTCACGGTCGCCGCCGGTGAACCGGCGCCGGCGAACCGCGCGGCGCGCGCGGCGTCGAGTCGGCCGCGTCCGAGGCTCGCCTTGACCGGGATCATGAAGCCCAATCTCTTCTTTCGCGCCGCGCGGGCGCGGTGCCCGTCCGTTCTCGAGACCCTCGCGCTACCCGATCACGGATCGCTCGATCCCCGGCTCCGGGCCGGGGTGATCCGGACGGCGGGTGAGCATGGCGTAGTGATGACGCAGAAGGACGTGGCCCGGCTGGCCCCCGCGCTTCGATCGATCCCGGTCTGGGTACTCGGGGAGCGACTGGTTTGGCACAGCGATGAAACCGATGTCTGGCAGCTCCTGCCGAGTCTCGATGGGGCACGAACGTGACGCGCGCCGTGGTGCTCGCGGTCGGCCGACCCCGGGATACCCACCTCCGCGGGGCCGTCGCCGAGTACGAACGTCGCGTATCGCACTACTTCCGGTTCGAGGCGATCGAAGTGCGCCCGGCCGGACTCGCGGATGACCGAGCCGAGCGGGCACGATCCGAGGAGGCCGCGGCGCTGGAGCGACGGATCCCCGATGACCTGGAGCTCGTGGCGCTCACCCGCCTCGGCGTCTCGTGGTCGACCCGACGGCTCGCCGATTTCATGCGGGAGCTCGGGGACCTCGGCCGCCCGGGCGTGGCGTTCGCGATCGGAGGGGCGCACGGGCTCGGCGAGTCCGTGCTCGCGCGCGCGACGCGACGCATCCGATTGTCCGAGATGACACTCCCGCACGAGTTGGCGCGGTTGGTCCTGACCGAGCAGCTGTATCGCGCGGGCACGATCCTCCGCGGCGAGCCGTACCACAAGGGCTCGTGACCGCGCCCGCGGAGTGGTTTCGCGACTGGTTCGGGGACGCCTACCTCGAGCTCTATCCGCACCGCGATGAGGAGGAAGCCGCGGCGGGGGTCGAGCTGTTCCGACGAGAGACGGGGCTCACCGGGAGCGAGCGGGTGCTGGATCTCGCCTGCGGGGCGGGGCGCCACCTCGAGCGGCTCCGCCGATCCGGTCTGGAGGCGACGGGGCTCGATCTGTCGGCGGCGCTCCTCGAGGAGGCGCGCGTTCGTCCGGGCGTCGACGGCCGTCTGGTGCGAGCGGACATGAGGGCGCTCCCGTTCGCCGATGGGGCGTTCGGGGGGCTCGTCAACTTCTTCACCTCGTTCGGCTATTTCATGACGCCCGCCGAGGACGCCGCGGTGCTCGACGAGGTACGCCGGGTGCTCCGTCCCGG
>JAKSCH010000101.1 GCA_022360695.1 Gemmatimonadota bacterium | reverse complement strand
GTCCCTTGCCATTCGAGCGGCGCTGCATCCCGCTCGCCGTCGTTGCTCGATCTCGACGTAGCTATGGCTACGCCTTCGCTCTCGCGTCTTGGCGAGCGGGCGCCTCACCACTCTCGGTGGTCAAGGGACTTTTGATGCACCACACTAGCGCCGACCAGGGCCGGAGGACGGTCGTCGGGTGGCTAGCTCACCCCGACGCGCGGGCAGATCGGTTCGAGCGGGCACCCGTCGCACAGCGGTCCGCGCGCGCGGCAGATCTCCCGTCCGTGGGTGATCAGCGCCATGTGAAGCGCGAAGCGGTCCTCCGGCGCCACGCGCGCCGCGAGCAGGTCGTGCGTCCGGGTGGCATCCGCCGTTTCCGGCGCCCAACCCAGCCGTTTGGCGATCCGATGGACGTGGGTGTCGACGGGCAACACCGGTCTTCGGAGCGAGAAGCACAACACGCAGGCGGCGGTCTTCACGCCGACGCCGCGAAAGCTCGTCAGGTATTCGATCGCTTCGGCGTCGCCCAGACCGGCCAGATGCGCGAGCGTGGGACGACCGTGCTCGCTCGCCAGTCGTTCGAGCGCGCCGCGGATCGCGCTCGTCTTCTGTCCGACGAGACCGGCCACGCGGATGACGTCGGCCACGAGGTCCTCGGGCGCACGGCGCACCCCCTCCCACGAGACGAGGTGGGCGCCGCCGTCCTCGGGAGGAAACCGTTCTCGGAGCGCTTCGAACGCCCGGTCCCGGTTCCCGTCCGTCGTCGATTGGCTGAGGATCGTGAGCACGAGCTCGTCCAGCGGATCGAGCTGCGGCTTGTCGATCGACCCGTAGCGCGTCGCGAGTCGGGTGAGGACATCGCGAGCGTCGGGGCCGTCGGCGCTAATGCGTCTTTTCGCCCCACATGGCGCCCGCGACGGCCACGAAGAGCGCGGAGAGCGCGACGCACCAGACGACGGGATACGCTGCGCCGTCGATCGTGACGCTCTGAAGCGTCGGCATGTTGAACTGGGTCGGGAGCCACCGGCCCATCACCGCTCCGATGAAGGCCACCCCGGTCCGAACGAGAAAGTTGCCCGCCGAGAACCCCGCGAGCGACTCGCCGATGCTCCCGAAGATGATCGCGATTGCGAGCAGAAAGACCAATCCCTCGACCGACACCCGCTCCCCCCCTAGGTTGGCCGCGACCCTCGAGGGCCGCGCGGACGAGCCCGACGGCAGGCTCAATGTACCCGAACCTTCATGACGACACCAACCGACCCTCGCCTCACCGAAGCGCGTAACCCACGCACGCGCTCGATCGATCGGGCGGACGCTCTAGACATAGTCGGACTGATGGGAAACGAGGACGGGCGCGTCGCGGCCGCCGTCTCGATGCGGGCGCCCGAGATCGCCGCCGTCATCGAAGACGTCACCGCGCGGGTCCGGTGCGGCGGACGGCTGGTCTACGTCGGCGCGGGCACGAGCGGCCGACTCGGGATGCTCGATGCGGCGGAGTGCCCACCCACGTTCGGGGTCTCGCCGGACCTCGTACGCGGGGTCATCGCGGGGGGTGTCGACGCGCTGGTGCGGAGCAGCGAAGGGGCCGAGGACGATCCCGCCGGGGGTGCCCGCGCGGTCGCCGAGTTCGGGATCGGTCCGGTCGACTTCGTGCTGGGGATCGCCACCTCGGGGACGACGCCCTTCGTGCACGGGGCGCTCGATGAAGCCGGGCGGCGCGGCGCCGGGCGGGGCTTCCTGTGCTGCTCCGAGCCTCCCGAGGGGATCGCGGAGGGGCTGGATCACGTCATCTTGCCGCTGGTCGGTCCGGAGGTGATCGCCGGCTCCACACGTCTGAAAGCCGGGACCGCGACAAAGATGGTGCTCAACATGATCAGCACCGGAGTCATGATCCGTAGCGGGCGCGTCTACGAGAACCTCATGGTCGATCTTCGCGCGCGATCCGCCAAGCTGGTCGATCGCGGGCTCCGCATCGTGCAAACCGTCACCGAATTGGATCGCGATGACGCGCGGGCGCGGCTCCTCGAGGCGGGCGGCGCGGTAAAGACCGCCCTGGCGATGGAGCTGTTGGGGGCGGACCGCTGGACCGCCGAGCGCCTGCTCGACATGTCGGGCGGCGTCCTGGCGACCGCGGTGAGCCGATTTACCGGCGCCCCTCGCCCCGAGTACGAGGCGTACCCCGACGATCCGACCGAGCGTGACGTCGCCACGCTGCTCACGCGCCTCGGGACCGCCCCGGATCGCATGACGACCGCCGCGCGCGAGGCCGCCGAGATCGACGTGAGCGGTCGACGCGTGCCCGCGCGGGCCGGAGGCTGGTCGGCCGCTCAGCACACCGCGCACCTCCTCGACTTCGAGACGGGCGCGATCGGACCGCGGGTCCGGGCTTGGTCCGACCCCGGCGGCGATGCGTTCGACCCGTGGCAGCCTTCGGTCGATCCTCCGCCGCACGGGGATCTGGGCGATGTCGTTCGCGCGTTCGCGGCCGAGCGCCGTCGGACCTTCGCCGCCATCGATCGCGACCCGGCGGGGCTTCGGCGACGCGCTCGCGTCGGGGGCGAGGACATCTCGTTGTATCAGTTCCTGTCGGGGATCGCGGGGCACGACGACGGGCATGTCGCGCGCGCCGGGGAGCGGGTGCACCCGGCGCTCCTCGCGACGCGGACGCTCGGCGACGAGAGGGTCCCGGCGTGAGCCTGTGGATAGGTGCGATGTCCGGGCCCTCCCTGGCTGGGATCGATGCCGCGATCGTGGCCTTCGAGGGGGACGAGGAGCGACCCGATCGATGGGACGTCGTCGCGTTTCGGACCGAACGCTATCCTCCGGAGGTCCGGGCCGCGCTCCGGAGCGCGATCCGGACCGGAACCGCGGCGACGCTGTGTGATCTCGACTTCGACCTCGGGGCGCGCATCGGCGCGGCCGTGCGCGCGACGATCGACGCCTCGGCCGTGTCCAGCGACGAGGTACGCGCGGTCGGGAGCCACGGTCAGACGTTGTGGCACCGTCCGCCCGCGGGCGGCGAGCGCGGCGCGACGCTCCAGCTCGGTCAGCCGGCGTTGATCGCCGAAATCGCGGAGCTCCCGGTCGTCGGCGATTTTCGGGTCCGCGATCTGGCCGTGGGCGGAGAAGGGGCGCCGCTGACGGCGCACACCGACGCGCTCATGCTCCGAGGAGACGAGCCGCGGGCCATACAGAACATCGGAGGCATGGCGAACGTCACCGCGCTCCCGGGTCTCGACGATGATGCCGAGCCGCTGGCGTTCGACACCGGGCCGGGCGTCGCACTGCTCGACGCGGCGATCGAGCGCGTGACCGAGGGGGCCCTCGCGTTCGACCGGGACGGTGAGATGGCACGTCGGGGGACGATCGACGGCGAGGCGCTCGCGGAGTGGCTGGACGATCCGTACTTCGAGGCGCCGCCGCCGAAATCGACCGGCCGCGAGTACTTTTCGGAGACGCGGCTCGTCTCGTGGCTCGAGCGCCACTCGGACCTCGCGCCGGACGACATCGCGGCGACGCTCACCGAGCTGACCGCCGTGACGATCGCGCGGGGCTACGAGTGGATCGGGACGAAGCCGGACGCGTGCTACGCGTGCGGCGGCGGAGCTCGCAACCGGACGTTGGTCGACCGGCTGCGGGCGGCCCTCGATCCCCTGCCGGTCCACGACTTGTCGGAGCTCGGGCTGGACCCCGACGCGCGCGAGGCCGTGGCCTTCGCGCTCCTGGCTCGCCAACACGTGCTCGGGTTCCCCGCGAACGCGACGTGGGCCACGGGTGCGAGCGACCGTCGGATCCTCGGCTCGCTGACCCCGGCGTGACCGAGCCGATCTCGTCGGGCCGACTGGTGGTCGCCGCGCTGCGGCTCGACCTCTGGTCGCCCGACGAGGTGGCCGCGCGCGCCCGGGAGGGACTCCACCTCGGCGTGGGCGGGTTCATCCTGTTCGGCGGGGATGCGGACGCCGTGGGGCGCCTCACGGAGCGGTTGCGACGCGAATCTTCGCACGCCCTCCTCATCGGTGCCGACTTGGAGCGAGGTGCGGGTCAGCAGTTCCGTGGGCTGCGCGAGCTCCCGCCCCCGGCGGCGCTCGCGGGCCTCGAGGATGCAGCGGCCGCGGCCGAAGAGGCGGGCGCGGCGACCGCCCGTGATGCGCTCGCGGTCGGCGTGGACTGGGTGCTGGCGCCGGTCCTCGACCTCGATGCCGAGCGGTCGAACCCGATCGTGGCCACGCGGAGCTTCGGTCCCGATCCCGCCCGCGTGGCGGAGCTGGGAGCGAGGTGGATCGATGGGTGCCAGCGCGAGGGAGCGTTGGCCTGCGCGAAGCACTTCCCCGGACACGGACGCACGACCGATGACTCGCACATCGGTCTCCCCGTCGTGCGTGCCGATCCGGAGACGCTCGCACAGGACCTCGCGCCGTTCGAGGCGGTCGCCGGGCGCGTCGCGACCGCGATGGCGGCGCACGTCGCGTTCCCGGTCTGGGGGGGAGATCGACCGGCGACGCTCTCTCCGGAGATCCTCGGTGGGATCCTTCGAGATCGAATCGGGTTCGATGGTCCCGTGGCCACGGATGCGATGATCATGGGAGCGGTCGGGGACGATGACGCGGCGGCGGCGGTGGAGGCGCTCCGGGCGGGGTGCGGCCTCATCCTCTATCCGAGCGACGTGGCGGCGACCGTCGGCGCGATCGATCGGGCGCAGGTCGAAGCGGGCCTCGCTCCGCGTGCCGTCGAGGCGCGGACGCGGATCGTGCGAGCGCTCGACCGCTCGCGGATCGCCGCGGCCGACCCCGGCGCTCCGACGAACGGTTCGCCCGCTCCGGATCCGCTCGACCTGGCGGTCCGCACGATCGTGGGAGATCGCGGGGCGCTGGAGGGCTGGCGCGGAGACGCGACCACCGCCGTCGTACCGGTCTCCGACGATCCCGAGGTGGGGCCGCCCGCCGGGCGGGATGGTCCGCTCGGCGCCCTCCTGCTCGACGAGCTGAGGGACGCCGGGTGGCGCGTCTCCGAGGCGCTCGGCGACGTGACCGGCGCGGATCGGGTCATCGTCGTTCTCGCGGCCACGCCGAAAGGGTGGAAGGGGCACGGCGGTCCATCGCCGGAGGCGCTCGAGGCGGTGCGCGGCGCCGTCGCCGGAGTCGGTTCGGGTCTCGTCGTGCTGCTGGGGCACGCGCGGTGGATCGAGGCGCTGGACCAGCCCGCGATCGCGGCCTGGTCGACCGAGAGCACCATGGAGCGAGCGGCGGCCCGCTGGATCATCGACGCCGCGGCCCGTTGACGATGCGGCCGCCACCGGCGCCGGTCCGATGACGATCGCCGACTGGTGGGTGGTCGCTGCGTATCTGCTCTCGACCCTCGCCGTCGGTCTGTGGCTCTCCCGACGAGCGCGCGGCGGGATGGTCGACTTCTTCGTCGGCGGTCGCGCGCTCCCGTGGTGGCTCGCCGGTACGTCGATGGCCGCCACGACGTTCTCGGTCGACGCGCCGCTCTACGTCTCGGGGCTCATCGCGCGACGCGGGATCGCGGGCAACTGGGAGTGGTGGTCGTTCGGGATCTCGCACGTCCTGCTCATCTATCTGTTCGCGCGGATGTGGCGACGCGCCGAGGTCGTGACCGACGTCGAGATGACCGAGCTCCGTTATGGCGGACGTCCGGCCGCCGTCCTTCGCGCGTCGCGCGCCTTCCTGTTCGCGGTCCCGATCAACTGCATCGGGATCGGTTTCGCGATGCTCGCCATGCGAAAGGTGGTGGAGGCGCTCGGACTCCTCCCGAACGTGCCCGAAGGCGTGCCGGGCGACGAGCGTCTCTGGGCGGTCGTCATCCTCTCGGTCTTCGTGCTCGTCTACGCGAGTCTCGCCGGGTTGTGGGGCGTGGTCGCGACGGACTTCTTCCAGTTCTTTCTCGCGCTCGTGGGCGCGCTGCTCGTCGCGGGGTTCGCGCTGGTCGACATCGGGGGTGTGGCCGAGCTCAAACGCGGGCTGGCTGCGGCGGGGCGCGCCGACGCGCTCGAGATGGTGCCGCGCCCCGGATCCGAGTCGCTGCCCTTCGGGACGTTTCTGGCCTACTTGGGGATCCAGTGGTGGGCGTTCCGTCGCTCCGACGGCGGGGGCGAGTTCGTCCAGCGTCTGCTCGCCTGCCGTACGGAACGCGATGCGGAACGCGCAGCGTGGTGGTTCGTGTGGCTGCATTACGTGATCCGCGCCTGGCCGTGGGTGCTCGTGGGCCTGGTGGCCGTGGTCGTCCTCCCGGATCTGACCGACCCCGATCTCGGATACCCGCTGCTCATGCTGCGGTATCTGCCGGCCGGTCTGCTCGGGCTCGTCGTCGCGTCGCTGGTGGCGGCGTTCATGTCGACCGTGTCGACCCAGATCAACTGGGGGGCGAGCTACCTGACGAACGATCTCTACGCACGGTTCGTGAACCCGGGGGCATCGGGACGACAGCTCGTGGCGTGGGGACGGCTCGCGTCGGCGCTCATCGTGAGCCTGGCCGCGCTCGCCGCGTTCTTCGCCGATGACATCGCCGCGTTGTTCCGGTTCATGATCGCGATCGGCACCGGACCCGGGGCGGTGCTCATCCTGCGGTGGTTCTGGTGGCGGGTGAACGCGTGGGCGGAGTTGGCGGCGATGGTGGCCGGGTTCGGCATCGCGCTCGCGTCGTATCTCCCCGCCTTCGGCGACATGGAGTTCGGCACGCGGCTGACGATCACGGCCTTCGGCTCGACAGCGGTGTGGCTTCCCGTGATGCTGCTCACGCGGCCCGAGTCGGATGCCACGCTCGAGGCGTTCTATCGACGCGTTCGACCGGCCGGACCCGGGTGGGCCGAGGTGCGTGCCCGCGTCGGAGACGACGCTCCGCTCGTCTCGCTCGGCCGGACGTTGCTCCGCGCCGTCGCCGCGACCGCCCTCCTGTTCGGCGTTATGTTCACCGTCGGAGGAGTGTTCCTGTTGGAGGGCACCGTGTTGGCGGTCTCGGCCGCCGTGGCGGTCGTAGGCGGGCTGGGGTTGGTGCTGTTGCGACGACCGGCTCCCACGTACGGAGGCGGGGCATGAGTCGATCGCGGCGGAGCCGTCGGGCGAGATCGTCGTCCTCCGTGACCGTGATGGCGGTCACGGGGGTCGCGTTGGTGGTCCCGCTCGCGCTCCTCTTCGATCGTGGCGGGGAGGCGTCGCCGCCGCAGGCGCTCGAGCTCGTCGTGCGCTACCCCGAACCGGGGCGTCGAATCTCGCCGGATTCCAACGTTCTGTTCGGGTCGGTGGGAGACCCGGGCGCGACGCTCGAGATCGACGGCGTTCAGGTCGACGTGGCGGAGAGCGGCGGCTTCCTCGCCTGGCTTCCCGTGCCGCGCGCCGAGCGGGACGACAGCGCGTACTACCGTCTCGTCGCGCGGACGGCGACCGACACCCTCGTCGTTCAACACCCGATCCGACGACCACGGACCGCGCCCCCGCCGGGTGCGCCGCGTCCCTGGGTCGATCCCGCCGATGTCGGCGACCGCATCGAGCGGTGGTCCGGCCCCGACGAACCGGTCCGTCTCGAGTTCACGGCGGAGGCCGGCGCTCGGCTCTCGTTGCGGATCGGCGACCGCGCCTTCGATGTCCCCGCGGTCGGACCCACGCGGGGCGAGCTCGATCGGTATCGGTTCGAGATGCCCGCCGGTCCGCTTCGATCCGCCGCGTGTGCGTACCAGACGTGTCGTGACCATGCCCTCCCGGGATCGGGCCCCGGACGCGCCGACCGGACGACGCCGCGGGCGGCGCGGGTCGACACGCTGTCGCTCCGGATTCGAGTCGAGAAGGACGGTCGCGAGTGGACCGAGACGCTGCGTCTGCCGCTCGCCGTCCTCCAGCGGATCGCATGGCCGGCCGTACGGCTCGACGAAACCGAGGATCGCGTGAACGGCCAAAGCGACGTCGTCGTGGGACGACCGACACCGTTCGGCCCGTACCGCTGGAGGTTCCCGAACGGCGCGCGACTCCCCGTGACGGCTCGATTCGGCGATCGGCTGCGCGTGCGGGTTCAGGAAGGTCTCGACGCGTGGATCGTGGCCGAGGACGCCGTCTGGGACGGGACCGCGAACGGAGCGGCGACGACGTGGGATGCGCGGGTGACGCCCGCCCGGCCGGAGGACGCGCCACACCTCGAGGACGTCGAAGCCGTCTCGCTGCGCGTCGGTCTTTCACGACCCGTGGCGACGCGGGTCGAGGTCACCGGTCGCCGCTCGATCTCGCTCACGCTCTACGGGACGTACGGTCGGTTCGACCGCATCGCGCACGGCGTGGACACGGGCGTGCGCTCGGCGCGTTGGCGTCAGGAGAGCGGTCCGGCCGTGCGGCTCGATCTCGATCTCGCCTGGCCGGTCTGGGGATATCGAGCCTCGTACGAACGGGGCGACGCGCGCGCGTACGAGGGGCCCGGTGAAGGACGGCCGCTGCGCGCCGCGGACGACGGCGAAGCGATCCTGCGACTCGACATTCGACGCGCGCCCGATGTCGATGCGTCCCGGCCGCTGGCGGGCCGTCGCATCGCGATCGACCCGGGTCACCCGGGCGCCGGCAGCACCGGACCCACGGGGCTCTTCGAGGGCGACGCGAACCTGGCCATCGCGCGCGTCTTGGTCCGGGAGCTGGCATCGGCCGACGCGATCCCGATCCTCATCCGCGAGAATACGTCCGCGCTGGGGCTCTACGACCGTACGCGTCGGGCGCGGGAACGCGGCGCCGAGCTCTTCGTCTCGATCCACAACAACGCGCTCCCGGATGGCATCCGTCCGTTCGAGCGCGCGGGGACGACGACGTACTACTACCACCGGCACGCGGCGGCCCTGGGCGAAGCCATCCAACGGGCGATGGTCGAGCGGCTCGGGCTGCGAGACCTCGGTCTCGTGTGGGGCGACCTCGCGGTGGCCCGCGAGCCGTGGATGCCCAGCGCCCTCGCCGAGGGCGCGTTCATGATCATCCCCGAGCAAGAAGCGGCGCTGCGCACGGCGGAGTTTCAGGCGGCCTACGCCCGCGGCGTCCGCGAGGGGATCGAAGCCTTCCTGAGGTCTTTCGCGGCGTCCGATCCACGTCCCTGATCTGCCGGTCGGCCCGGGTCTCGGTAGGGGCGACGACATCTCGGTTTTTTCGATAATTCGAACCCCCGGCTCGTGTCGCCGAATCACGGTCGATTTCGCGAGACCGGGGCCTTGCGACGCCGTCGGCGGTGCGCGTCGAGGGAACACAAACCCCCGAAAACGCGTAACAAAGGGTCTCTCCCGGCTTGACCACAACATGTGGTATGGTTACTATCCGTTCGCCACTAGATGTTGGGTTTCAGTGGAAAAACGGCGGGATTCGATGTCGAAAACCCGCCGGTTTTTGTGGAAAGAGGCGGCGCCTTTCCGAGCCGCGACGGACAGGAAAACTGGGGGGGTCGCGAGACCTGGTCTCGCGACGAGCGCACCACCGGCGTAGGCCGGCATTCGACTCGCGCGGTCGTCGGGTCCCGGCCGAAACCGGTTTTTCTTCCCTCGGATTTTGATGGCGTCGCGGCTCAGTCGTCTCCGGGTCGCTTGGCTGGAAATAGATGAATCGGTGAGCGCCGCCCGAATGCGCGTCGGGCCCGGCGAGTCGAAGTGGGCGAGCCGGTGAGAAGTGACGCTCGCACCCGTGTTTTCAAGGCAAACATGAGGCATGCGATGAATCCTCCGGACGTGGCGGTGAAGGGCGACGTGTCGGCGCCGACTCGGGCGACGACCGATGGGGAGGCGCGGATGACCACGATCAGACCGGAGGGGTTGCGAGAGCCGAAGCTCACCGAGAACGCGAAGACCGTTCTCGCCCGGCGCTACCTCAAGAAGGACGAGTCGGGCGAGCCGATCGCAGAATCGACCGATCTGTT
>JAKSCH010000186.1 GCA_022360695.1 Gemmatimonadota bacterium | reverse complement strand
CGCTCGAATGGCAAGGGACTTTTGATGCACCACACTAGCTGCCGGATCTCGCCCCGTCGCAATGGAGGGAGGGTGGCCACCGCGAGCGTTTTCTGTGGTCAGGCGGGACACCTCGGTGGGGCAGCGCTCGCGGTGGCCGGTACCGGGGCCGAACCCCGGTTCACCGACGACAGGGAGAACCGTCGGTGGCCACGACCCGAAGAGAGCCCCGGAACCTCACCGGGGTGTGTGCCGACCGAAACGCGTTTGTAACGATCGAAGGGCCGCTCGCGTGCGCTCGACGCACCGCGTCGCCGCATTCGAAGTGAGAGAGAGAGACCCTCGGAACGCTCGACGGATGCGAAGTCCGCTCGAAGCCTCCACTTTGCTTGCAATGCGCCCGACGCGGGCGTGGTTGCCCTCGGCTACAGGACTCGGCATGACGCATCGAATTCGCACCGCACGCTCGGCTCCGCTCGTGGCGCTCGTCGTCTCGTCCTCACCCGTGATCGCCCAGGATCCGGCAGCCGACGTTCGGGCGCTCGCGGAGCATCCGACCGTCGTCAGCGCGTTCGAGACGATCGAGGCGATGGACGAGCAGACGATCGCCGATCTCATCGAGCTCACGCAGATCCCCGCGCCCCCCTTCGGAGAAGAGGCGCGCGGGCTCGTCTACGCGGAGTGGCTACGCGAGGCCGGGGCCGACTCGGTGTGGATCGATGACGAAGGCAACGTGATCGCGCTCCGCCGGGGTCGGGGCGGCCCACAGGGGGAAGCCTCCGACGGGGAGCGACGCGTCATCGGGTACTCCGGTCACCTCGACACGGTCTTCCCGGCCGATCTCGACGTCACGGTTCAGCAGCGCGGCGACACGCTGTTCGCCCCCGGCATCGGCGACGATACGCGCGGGTTGGTCGCGGTCCTCGCGGTGCTCCGGGCGCTCGAGCGCTCGAATCTCGAGACGCAGGCCGATGTCCTCTTCATCGGGACGGTGGGAGAAGAGGGCGTCGGCGATCTGCGCGGGATGAAACACCTGTTCCGGGACGGGGCGGATCCGATCCACACCTGGATCGACATCGATGGGACCGGCCTGGGCCGCATCGTCAACAAAGGTCTCGGGTCGCACCGCTTTCGCGTGACCTTCCGAGGCCCCGGTGGGCATTCGTGGGGCGCGTTCGGTCTCGCGAGCCCCGCGCACGCGCTCGGACGCGCGATCCGTCATTTCCAGGACGTCGCGGACACGCTGACGCGTTCCGGTCCGAGAACGAGCTACAACGTGGGGCGCATAGGGGGTGGCACGTCGGTGAACTCGATCCCCTTCGAGGCGTGGATGGAGGTCGACATGCGGTCCGAGAGCGAGGAGAGCCTCGAACGGATCGACGCCGCGTTCCGAGCCGCCGTCGCGCGAGCGCTCGAGGAAGAGAACGCGCTCCGGCGCGACGGCCCGGCGATCGACGTCGAGGTCGACCAGATCGGCGACCGCCCCTCGGGCGAGGTCGCGGACGACCACCCGCTCGTGCTGCGAGCGGAGGCGGTGATGCGTCAGTTCCGCGCGGTGCCGGCGCTCGTCCGCTCGTCCACGGATTCCAACATCCCGATCGCGCTGGGGATCCCCGCCGTGACGATCGGGAGCGGCGGCATCGGGGGCGGGGCTCATTCGCCGGACGAATGGTGGATCAACCGGGACGGTCACCTGGGCATCCAGGCCGGACTGTTGTTGCTGGTCACCGAGGCGGGGTTGGCCGAGCCCGTGCCGTGACCGCCCCGGGCTACAGGTTGGCGGACGCGCCCGGGCGCGGTCCGACGGACCGCTGAGCACACACTCGTCGGACGCGCCCCCGACCGAAGATCGCTTCGGGTTCTACGCGGCGATCTCGGTGGTCGTCGCCAACATGATCGGCACCGGCGTGTTCACGAGCCTCGGGTTCCAGCTCGTCGACATCGAGTCGGGGTTCGTGCTGCTCATGCTGTGGGTCGTGGGTGGGATCACGGCGTTCTGCGGAGCGCTCACGTACGCGGAGCTCGGCGCGACGATCCGACGCTCCGGCGGCGAGTACATCTTCCTCTCACGCATCTATCACCCGGCCGCGGGGTTCGTGTCGGGGTGGATCTCGGCGACCGTCGGGTTCTCCGCGCCGACCGCGTTGGCCGCGATCACGTTCGGCACGTACCTGTCGTCCGTCTTTCCGTCGCTGTCGCCGACGTGGCTCGCGGTCGGGCTCGTCGTCCTGCTCTCGGCCGTCCATGGGAGCGCCCGGCGGAACTCGAGCTTCTTTCAGCGCTGGTTCACGACGCTCAAGGTCGCGTTGATCGTCGCGTTCTGCGTCGCGGCCGCGGTCCTCGTCGGCGACCCTCAGCCGGTGGACGTGCTCCCCACGGCGGCCTCCGCCAGTGGCATGCTGAGCGGAGCGTTCGCCGTGTCGCTCATCTACGTGTCGTACGCGTACGCGGGCTGGAACGCCGCCACGTACCTGACGAGCGAGATCGACGAGCCGCAGCGCGTGCTCCCGCGCGTGCTCGGGGGCGGCACGCTCGTAGTGATGATCCTCTACGTGGGGCTCAACTGGGCCTTCCTGCACGCGGCCCCGGTCGAGGAGCTCGTGGGTCGACTCGAGGTCGGGTACGTGGCCGCCGGCTACATCTTCGGGCCGCGCGGCGCCGACATCATGGGCGTCACGCTCGCGCTGCTTCTCGTCTCGACGGTGAGCGCGATGGTCCTCGCCGGACCCCGCGTCCTCCACGCGATCGGCGAGGACTATCCGGTGTTTCGGTTTCTGGAGCGGACGAACCGCCACGGGGTCCCGGCGGTGGCCGTCTACACGCAGGCGGCCATCTGTCTGACCTTCATCCTCACCGCTTCGTTCGAGAACATCCTCGTGTTCTCGGGATTCACGATGGGGCTCAACACGTTCCTCGCCGCGCTCGGCGTCTTCGTGCTGCGGCGTCGCGAGCCCGAGCTCGAGCGACCGTATCGCGCGTGGGGCTATCCCTTCACGCCGATCGTCTTTCTCGCGCTCACGGGCTGGACGCTCGTGTACCTGCTGATCGATCGACCGGTCGAGGCGGGGATGGGTCTCGGCATCGTAGCGACCGGGTTACTGATCTACGGGCTCGCGAGGCTCGCCGCCGCGTCGAGACTCGATGATGGGTGAAGGCGTTTAGCATCGTTTTCGCTAAATTGCTGAACATTCCAGCGAGAGCGTCGCTGTTTTGATGGTGGTCCCGGGTTTTCACGAACCGTCGGTGCGTTCGTTTTGGACGAGATGAAACGAGCCACACCCTCCCCCGCTCCGCTCCGGCGGAAGCACGAGAGCCGATGAACGCGCGCCCCGCATCGACGACTCGGATCATCCTGGCCTTCCTGGCGGTCTACATCATCTGGGGCTCGACGTACCTCGCGATCCGGTTCGCGGTCGAGACGATGCCGCCGTTTCTGATGGCGGGGACGCGCTTCGGCTCCGCGGGGCTGGCGGTGTACGGTTGGCTCCGTCTCCGCGGCGCCCCTCGACCCACTCGGAGCGAGTGGATCGCCGCGACGATCGCCGGCGCGTTCTTGATCCTCGGCGGGAACGGCATCCTCAGCTGGTCGGAGCAGTACGTGCCGTCGGGTCTCGCGGCGCTCCTGGTCGCCATGGTGCCGATCTGGCTCGTCGCGATCGCGCGGTTCGGACCGGAGAAGGAGAAGCCCGGCGGGCTCGAGCTCCTCGGTCTCTCGCTCGGGTTGACCGGCGTCACCGTCCTGCTGCTCGGCTCCGATGCGGAGATCGGTCTCGGTGGCGCGAGCTCCGGGCTGGTGCTCCTCGCCTCGCTCGGCGTGGTCGTCGCATCGATCAGCTGGGCGATCGGCTCGATGTACACACGGCGCGCGAGGCTCCCCGCGCTCCCGCTCTACGCCACCGCGCTCACGATGACCGCCGGCGGCGCGCTCCAGATCCTCGTGGGGCTGGGGCTCGGCGAGCTGCGGGCGTTGGATCTCGGAGCGGTCTCGGCCCGCTCATGGGGGTCGCTCGTCTACCTCTCGGTCTTCGGCTCGATCGTCGCGTTCTCAGCGTACGCGTGGCTGCTGCGTGTCGTGCGACCGGCCGTAGTCGGCACCTACGCGTACGTCAATCCGATCGTCGCGGTGTTCCTCGGGTGGCAGCTCGCCGGCGAGCGCCTGACCCCCGCGATGTGGATCGGGACGATCGTCATCGTCTCGGCCGTCGTGCTCGCGCAGCGAGGCCGAGGCTAATCCGACGCCCGCAGCGGCCGATCGTTCCCTCGACGGTACGGGGTGCGAACGCCCCTAGTCTTCGTTCGGCGCTAGTTCTCTTCGATCCGTAGCGTGTAGGAACCCAACTGCAGTGGATTCCGTCCCCCCACCGCAATCCAGTACTCGGTATCCGGCTCCAGGATCGACCGGATCAAGGCGTTCAAGTCCCCGGCGCTGTTGTCGTCGGCGCGAATCGGCCGGAGTGAGGGAACCGCCGAGCCGAAGTTGTCGATGGCGACGAGTTCTAGGACGCTGTCGAAACCAGACTCGACTTCGAAGTCGACGTCCGTCCGACGGTTTACGCGGACCCTATAGGTCTCGAAGAAGAGCCCGTTCGCGTTGCAGTCTTCGCGCTCGATCGATCCGGAGGGAGACGCATCGGGCACGACCGAGCCGCGAATACAGGCGTCGAGTACGATGTCCTGCGCCAAGGGCGGGAACTCGACACCGTCGTTGAGGCCACCACCCGCCGGTCCCGTGGCGTCCCCGCAGGCAACAGCGGCCGGCACGGCGGCGAGCAACAGTCCGACCGCGGCGCGACCTAGAGGTAGATTCCTGACCATTGGACTGCCAGCTCTCTTTCGTCTGGTTCTCGCCCGCCTCTAGCCTCCCCACGCCAACCGGACATGAGAGTTCGCAAGATTCAGGCGTGGTTTACGAGCGGACGGGCGGTACCGGGTGGCATAGGTCGAGGCGCGCCTTGCCTAGAGGGACTCGAAACCCAGACGCCGCATGGACCGCGGGGACGTATCCTAGCGCCGAAGTCGGATCTTCCTCTAAAGATCGGCGCGTGCCTCGGCATGTCTGCGCTGTCTTCAAGCGGTCGGGATCTTCGGGCTTGTGCTGCTTGTGCGCGACACTAACCGACGGACAGCCGCCGTCGTCGCTGTTTTGTTCGCTCTAGTCCTAGAGAGGAGATCGCGATCCTTCGACGGCCTGCCCGCCCAATGCGTCGATTTCCGTTTGTCCGGCCAACTCCGGAGCGAATAGCGCTTTCAAGGCGATTCGCGACGTGGCTACATCGGGTTCGGGTTCGCCGCCCAGCGCTTACACCGTTCTTCAGTGAACTTGACACCAATCCCTTCGATCATGACGAGCACGATCTCCAGGCCACGCTGCTCATACTGCGCGCGGACATCGCGCACGGCGTCGACGTCTTTCTGACGCGCGTTGCGTACAAACGTCTCTACGAGCTCGCGGTTGTCGGAGCCGGATCCAACCTTCCTCGCTCGGATTCCGCTCACGCGCTCATAGCGGCACTCGTCGATCAGATAACATTGGACGAGTCGGGGTGCCTGGAGGTCCGCGCAGCGACCGCTGTTGTCGGGTCCGATGATGAGCGGGGCGTTGTCGGACCGGTTCGTACCCGACAGATAGACGATGAGATCCTGTCGCTTGGCCCGCTCATCGAGTCGGATCTCCGTTGGCTCGCTCTCGCGCCCGGAGAAATTGGCCGTCAGCGTTACGCGCGCGCCAACTGGTACGCCGCAGATCAAGTATACGCCGTCGTCCGGGACCATGTACTCGGCACTCCGGGGTTCGCCGTCTGACTCCCAGGACGCGGTGACGGCCGCGCCGAAGACCGGCATACCACCGAGCTCCGGATCCGTGACCGTGCCGATCAGCGCACCCTCACCGTCGGCGAGCCCCGGACACGCAGCGTGGAGCTGGGCTGGAGTTGACCCGGTTTTGTGGACACTCGATCTCTTGGGTGGGCTTCCCACGGTTCCGTGGACACCTAGGAGGCGCTGAGTGAAGCCTCCTCGAAGGCCTCGGGACTGACGCCGCCAAGATAGCTGTGGCGTCTCGCACGATTGTAGAACATCTCGATGTAGTCGAACAGATCGGCCTTGGCTTCGCGACGAGAGCGGTAGATTCGCTTTCTGATCCTCTCCTTCTTCAGGCTGCCGAAGAACGACTCCGCCACCGCGTTGTCCCAGCAGTTCCCGCGGCGGCTCATACTCGGGTTCAGGTGATGCGCCCGACAGAACCGCTGGAAATCGTCACTCCCGTATTGTGAGCCCTGATCCGAGTGGACGATGAGGCCCGGCGCCGGTTTTCGGCGCCACACGGCCATGACGATGGCGTCCAGGACGAGCGATCGAGCCAGGGTCGGTTTCATCGACCAGCCCACGATCCGCCTCGAGTAGAGATCCATCACGACCGCCAGATACAGCCAGCCCTGCCACGTCCGCACGTACGTGATGTCGGTCACCCACGCCTCGTCGGGCGCATCCACCGTGAACTGCCGCTGCAGTCGGTTCGGAGCCAGCAGCGATGGAGGACCACCGCCCACCGCCCTCGGTGTCTTGTAGCCCTGTGCCCCGCGGATCTTGTGGTTCCGCATGATCCGCGCGACCCGATGCTTCCCGCACGTCTCCCCCGCCTCCCTCAAGTCCAAAAGCACGCGCGGGCTGCCATAGATCCCGCCGCTCGCCTCGTGCGACGCGCGGATCAGCTCGAGAAGCCGACGGTCTTCCTTCTCCCGCGCCGATACCGGCTTGTGGACCCACGCATAGAACCCGCTCGGCGCTACCCGGAGCACCCGGCACATGGTCCGCACCGCGAACTCGCCACGGTGGGCGAGAATGAACGCGTACCTCACTCGGACCCTTTCGCAAAGTACGCGGCGGCCTTTTTTAGGATGTCTCGCTCCTCCTGCGTACGCCGAAGCTCCGCACGAAGCGACAGGTTCTCCCGCTTCGCCTCCAGCAGCTCCTCCGCACGCTCGTCCTCCTTGCTCGGCACCACCGCCTTCCGCCAGTTGTACAGACTCGCCTCCGAAATCCCCAGCCGCTCCGCCACTTCCTTCACCGTGTAGCCCCGCTCCACAACCTGCCGAACCGCCTCGTCCTTGAACTCCGGCGTGTACACCCGGTTCGCCATGACTCCCTCCCTTCTTCCGTCTGGAATCCTACCACCCCCGTGTCCACAAAACCGTGGGAATTCCACAGGTCCGTAGTCGAAGAGAGTGCGAGTAACGCATTAAGGCCGAAAACGGGACGAACCGAGGCCCTGACATCGCGACGTCGGCTAACTTGAGCGAACCACGGTGCGTTCAGCCGTCGGGCGCGCAAACGGCGTTGAAGCGCATCGCCGACTCATTGCGTCGCCAAGCTGCTGTTCCGATTAGCACTGACTCGCGGAGGTCCGTGCCGCCGTCTTGGGCTATACTCCGCCGATCGTGAGGCTCAGCGGGGCGACGGCTCCGCACCAGGAACCACGCGACGGACTTGGAAGGACGCCTGGGCGCGCCATCGAGTCGGATCCGCGTCGTACGCCTCCCGCTGCGACGGATACCGCCCTTGCCCACGGTGCGGTAGCGGCGTCGCTCGGTCCCCGGACGCGATGTTGAGATCGCCATCCTTCACCCAGCCGTCGCTGTAGATGAGGAAGGTCCGCCGCCAGCCGTCGCGGAGCGGCGAGAAGGACGCGGCGTCGAAGCGGATCGTGATCTCGTCACCCGCGTTCGCGATCACATAGCGATCGTCGCCTTCGTGGACGAGCTCGGTGACGTCGCCGAACGCGGTGTAGCTTCCGGCTAGATCGTGCCACTTGGGCGCCGTCGTCACGTCCTCGTAGTCGAACCAGTGAGGGCCGTGCTGCCCGCGCCGGTACTCGCGTGAGAACCCGCGGTAGTGGAGGTCGGCGTGACTCGCGTGCGCGACGGTCACGCGCGTCTCGCCGGCCGCCGGCTCCGCGGGGCCCGTCGTGAAGAACGCCTCGTCCCAGTAGACCATCAGGTTCGTGCGGATCCGCACGCGGCGGTCGTCGGTCGGGAATAGCCCGCGAAGATCCGCGACGACCGTCTTGTCCTTCCCCGAGGGGAAGCCGAGATCGGCGATGGCCGTCTGCCAGCTCCCGTCGGGTCCGATCACGTCGAGCGCCGGGAACCGCGACGCGGTCTGCCCGGACTGCGCCATCGCGACGTTGATGCTCGCGTCGGTCGGGAAGATCCAGCCGGTCAGGAACAGCGTGACGTCGCCAGAGGCGGCCGCCTCGCCCAGATCGAGGATCAGCTCGTGCGGCTCGGCGATGCCCTGGAAGCGGCCGGGTCGGAACGAGGCCACGTAGTCGAAGTCGCGCGCCGCGAGCTTCGCGCGCTGGTCGTTCCCGCGGCCGTCGACCGCGGTCTCGGGGGCGTGCCGCTCGCCGACCCGCCACAGCTCGAGGTCGGTCGGGGCGGGCGGGACGAACCGCTCGTTCACGTACACGTCGATCGAGTCCGGGTGATCGACGGCGACGAGCTCGACCCCATCGACGTAGATCGTCTCCCAGAGCTCCTCGGTGACCTGCATCACGTACTCGCCGTCGCGCGGCTTCAGGACGCCATCGGGGAGACGTCGGTACTCCTGCGATGGGAACGCGGGCGCGTACTGGCGCTGGCCCGTCCCGCCCAGGATCCCGAGCGGCATCCCGAGCGCGCTCTTCCACATGATGTCGCCGACGAACTCGAAGGTCGCCCCGTTCCAGACGTAGAGGAGCGGGCAGGAGCCCTTGAGCGTCTGTTGCTCGACGAGGTCCTGATCGGTGCCGGGGAAATACAGATCCTGCGGGACGCCGTTCGGCCACCACACGCGGATCACGTCCGCCTTGAGCCGACCGTCGAGCCCGATGAGCAGCGTGGGGTCGGTGACGGTGTGGACCTGGTAGAGGTCGCCGGCCCGGACTTCGACGCGCGCGCCGATCCCGAACCGGTTGTTCTTCCGGCTGCCCTCGCCCAGCCCGACGAGCTCGAGCTGGAGATAGTGGTTCGCGTTGCCGCCGTCGTTTCTCAAGAGCCGCGGGCGCCCCTCGCCGTCCAGGAGCACGAGGTCGATGTCGCCGTCCTCGTTGTAGTCGAAGCTCGCGAGCGCCTGGATCGTGGCCGGGGTCGGGGGAAGATGGCGGGCGGCGTCCTCGAAGCCTCCGGCTCCGTCGTTTCGGAGCAGCCGCAGCCCACCCGCGTCGTCGCGGGCCGCGGCGCCGACGCCGGGCGCCCTCCCCACGACCGCGATATCGGCGTGGCCGTCGTTGTCGAAGTCGATGACCTCGAGCGCGACGGGCGCGAGCGGGTTCGCCGCGAACGGGTCGGGGGTCAGGCGCTCGAGCTCGAAGCCGTCCTCGCCCGATCGGAGCAACCGGACGCCGTCGGGGCCGGCGGCGAGGATGTCGATCCGCGCATCCCCATCGACGTCGGCGAGCGCCACGGCTCGGGCGTCGAAGTCCGCGCCCGGACCGAGCCGCTCGGTCTCGTCGATGAACGTCCCGGCGCGCTCGTTCGAGAGGAGACGCAGCCCCCCGGCCCCATCGGCGAGCACGAGGTCGTTGTCGCGGTCGTCATCGAGATCGGCGAACGCGGCGTCCCACGTCCGCGCTTCCGCATCGCCCGCGACACCGAACGCCTCGCCCATCTCCTCGAACGTGCGATCGCCGTTGTTGCGGTAGAGGCGATTGAGCCCGGTCCGCGCCTCGAACGCATCGAGGTCACCGTCCTGGTCGAGATCGGCGAAGAGCGCGTCGTTGGTGGACCCGGCCCCGGGATCCACGGGGGGGAGCGCGACCTCGGTGAACGCACCGTCCGGGTCGTTGTGGAAGAGGTGCGTGCTCACCCCGGTCAGCCAGGCGTCGAGCCGCCGGTCGTCGTCCACATCGGCCCAAATCGCCGTCGCCACGTCGCCGACGGCGAGCGTGCCGAGCTCTTCGGCCGCATCGACGAACCGTCCGAAGTCGACGCGGAGCAGACGCCCTTCCCCGCCGATCGCCCACACGAGGTCTTCGTCGCCGTCGCCGTCGAAGTCGCCCACGGCGAGCGCGGAACCGAACCGGTCGTAGTCCTCGCAGACACCGGCGACGCCGCCGACGTCCTGGTGCCAGACCTGCGCGCCGAGAACGCCGAGGCCGGTCGGG
>JAKSCH010000321.1 GCA_022360695.1 Gemmatimonadota bacterium | reverse complement strand
GGGCGATCGGATCGCGATCGTCGGCGACAACCGACCCGAATGGGTGATCGCCGAGCTCGCGGCGCAGGCGATCGGCGCGCTGCCGATGGGGATGTATCAGGATGCCGTAGCGGGAGAGCTCGTACATCTGCTCGAGAAATCCGGCGCACGACTGGTCGTCGCCGAGGATCAAGAGCAGGTCGACAAGTTGCTCGAGATCCGAGCCGCGCTCTCCCGGCTCGAGCATATCGTGTTCTACGAGCCCAAGGGGCTCCACGGGTACGAGGCCCCGGGGCTCGTCGGCTTCCCCGAGATCGAGCGCGCCGGCTCGGAGCGGTCGAGCGCGCCCGTCGACGAGCTCGTGGCGCTCGTCGCCGAGCTCGACCCGGAAGACATCGCGCTGATCTGTACGACGTCGGGCACCACGAAGGAGCCGAAGCTCGCGCTGCTGTCGCACGAGAATCTCTTGAGCATGGCCGGGCAGCTCCAGCGCGTCGATCCGATGCGCCCGGACGACGACTTCGTTTCGATGCTGCCGCTCGCCTGGGTGGGAGAGCAGATGGTGACGATGTCCTGCGCGCTCAGCGTCGGTTTCGCGGTGAACTTCCCGGAGAGCTCGGCGACGGTGCGTCAGGACCTCCGCGAGATCGGGCCCCAGGTGATGTTCTCGCCGCCTCGGATCTGGGAGAACCTCGTGTCCGACGTCCAGGTCATGAGCGCGGACACGACGCCGCTCAAGCGTCGGGTCCTCGAGTGGTCGCTCGCGGTCGGTCGCGCGACGGCCGACGCCGCGTTCGCGGGTCGGAGGCCGAGACGTTCCGAGCGCACGAAACGCAAGATCGCCGAGTGCTGCGCGTTGTTCGCGATCAAGGATCAGCTCGGCCTGCGCCGGATCCGGAACGCCTACACGGGCGGGGCGGCGCTCGGCCCCGATGTGTTTCGGTTCTACCACGCGCTGGGCGTCAACCTCAAGCAGATCTACGGACAGACGGAAGTCGCGGGGATCTCCGTGCTCCACCGCGACGACGACATCCGGTTCCAAACGGTCGGGACGCCGCTGCCCGAGATGGAAGTACGGATCGCCGACGACGGAGAGATCCTCGCGAAAGGGCCCGCCGTGTTCCGAGGGTACTTCGAGGATGAGGAAGCCACGGCGAGGACGCTCACCGATGGTTGGCTCCACTCGGGCGACGCCGGATACATCGATGAGCAGGGCCACCTCGTCGTCATCGATCGACTCGCGGACGTGATGACGCTGTCGGACGGAACGACCTTCTCGCCGCAGTTCATCGAGAACAAGCTCAAGTTCAGCCCCTACGTCGGCGAGGCGGTGGCGTTCGGCGGCGACGAGTCGTACGTGACGGCGATCATCGCGATCGATTTCGCGAACGCGGGGCAATGGGCCGAGAAGCAGGAGATCGCCTACACGACGTTCACGGACCTCTCGCAGAAGCCGATCGTCTACGAGCTGATCCGCGCTCACGTCGAGCTCGTCAACGAGGACATGCCGGAAGCCGCCCGAATAAGACGGTTCTTGCTGATCCACAAGGAGCTCCACGCCGACGACGCGGAGCTCACGCGGACCAGAAAGGTGCGTCGGGGCTTCATCGCCGAGCGCTTCGCCGAGCTGGTCGAGGCGTTGTACTCGGATGACGACAGCGTCACCGTCGACCTCGAGATCTCGTACCAGGACGGGCGAACCGCGTCGGTCGCGCACGCGCTCAGGATCGAGACCGTGAACACGACCCGAGACGCGACGAGCCGGTAGCGCGGAATGGACGCCTTTCTCCAGCTCACCGTCTCCGGTCTCAGCACGGGGATGATCTACGCGCTCGCGGCGGTCGGGTTCGTGGTGATCTACAAAGCCTCGGACGTGATCAACTTCGCGCAGGGCGACCTGCTGCTGTTCGGCACCTATCTGATCTTCTTCGGGATCGTACAGCTCGGTCTGCCGTGGACGTTGGGCGTGCTCCTCACGCTCGTCCTCGCGGCCGGTCTCGGGCTGCTCGTCGAGCGGACCGTGCTCCGACCGCTCGTCGGCGAGCCGATCATCTCGATGATCATGGTCACGATCGGGTTGTCGAGCGTCCTGCGCGCGCTCGCGAACGCGCTGTGGGGCGCTCAGCCCCGCACGTTCCCCTCGTTTCTCCCGAGCGGGGAAGTCCGGATCGGTACCGCCGTCGTAGGTGCCGACCGTCTCATCGCCATCCCGCTCGCGCTCGTCCTGCTCGGTGCGCTCGCGCTCTTCTTCCGACGATCACGCGACGGCGTGGCGATGCGCGCCATCGCCGATGATCAGCTCGCCGCGCTCAGCATGGGGATCAGCATCCCGCGGGTATTCGCGGTGGCCTGGGCGCTGGCGGCCGTCACGGCCGCGGTCGGCGGGATGATGCTGGGCAGCATCGTCGGGGTGAGTCAGAGCGTCGCCGTAGTGGGGCTCCGCGTCTTTCCGGTCGTCATCCTCGGAGGTCTGGACTCGATCGGCGGGGCCGTGCTCGGGGGTGCGATCATCGGACTGCTCGAGGTCTACACCGGCGCCTACATCGGACACGGGCTGAATCTGATCGTCCCGTACATACTGCTCATCGTCGTGCTCATGATCCGCCCGTACGGGCTGTTCGGTAAGGAGATCATCGAGCGCGTATGAGCATGGAGTGCGGGGTATACCACACGACGTACGAGGCGGACACCGGGCTGCGACGGCTCCCCGCCGAGCGGATACGACTCGGGATCTTCATCCTGGCCGTCGTCATCTTCCCGTTCTTCGCCTCCTCGTATTGGCTCAACATCGCGAACCAGATCGCGATCGCGACCGTGGGGGCGATCGGCCTCAACATCCTCGTAGGGTACACGGGGCAGATCTCGCTGGGGCAGGGCGCGTTCATGGCGGTGGGCGCCTACGCGGCCGGGCTGTTCACGCTCCGGCTCGGTCTTCCGTGGGGCCTGAGCATCGCCCTCGCGTGCATCGTGACGGCCGCGGTCGGGACGTTCTTCGGGATCCCGTCGCTGCGTCTCAAGGGTCTTTACCTGGCGATCGCCACGCTCGCCGCGCAGGAGATCGTCCAGTGGCTCGTCACGCATTGGCCGGCGCTCACCGGAGGCACCGAGGCGCTGGTCGTCCCGGCGCCTCGCGCGTTCGGCATCCGCCTCAACACCGACTTCGCGTTCTACTGGTTGGCCGCCGCGTTGGCCGGGGGGACCGCCTTGTTCACCGCGAACCTGTTCCGGTCGCGCGCCGGGAGGGCGTTCGTGGCGATCCGGGACCAGGACGTCGCGGCCAGCGTCATCGGCGTGAACGTCTTTCGCTACAAGCTGCTCGCGTTCGCGACCTCGTCGTTCTTCGTGGGGCTCGCCGGCGCGATGATCGCGTTCTATCGCAACATCATCACATGGGAGCGCTTCACGCTCGAGACGAGCATCATCTACCTCGCGATGATCATCGTGGGCGGGCTCGGCACGATCCGCGGCTCGTTGTTCGGCGCCGCATTGATCACGCTGTTGCCCGCGCTGATCACCAACGTCGGCCGCTCGTTGCAGGGATCGGCGCCCGCCCTCGCGGCCCAGCTACCCAACGTGCAGCAGGCCGCGTTCGGGTTGGTGATCATCCTGTTTCTCATCTTCGAGCCCGAGGGGCTGTCGAAACTGTGGCGCAACGTGAAAGACTACTTCCACGTATGGCCGTTCGCGTATCGACGCGGCGACGGCGGCCGCTGACGGCGCTACCTCCAGGGGCAAAAGCATGCGCGTAGCTGATCTCAGGACGATTCGTGCGGTGTCGCTCGCGCTGCTGGTCGCGGGCTGCGGCGGTGGTGGCGGGGACGCGCCATCGAACGCGATCAAGATCGGCGCGATCTTCGATCTCACCGGGCCCACCGCCGACGTGGGGGTCGACTACGCGGCCGGCGTGCAGGGCCACGTCGCCCACCTCAACGCGAGCGGCGGGATCGAGGGACGTCCGATCGAGCTGTTGTTCCAGGACTACGCGTACGAGATCGCGCAGGCCGAGCAGCTGTACAGCCAATTCGTCGGCGAGGGAGCGGTCGCGTTCATGGGGTGGGGGACGGGTGACACCGAGGCGCTGCGGCTTCGGATCACGGAGGACGAGATCCCGTTCTCATCGGCGTCGCTCTCGCACGTGCTGGGCGATGCTCACGAGTCGCCCTACAACTTCCTCGTGGCCACGAGCTACAGCGACCAGTTCCGGATCGTGCTCCGCTGGATCGCGGAGAAGCACCGCGAAGAGGGCAGGGCGGGGGCGCCCACCGTGGCGCTCATGCACAACCCCAGCCCCTTCGGTCTCTCGCCGTGGGTCCAGGGTGGGGAGTCGTACGCCGCGGAGCTCGGCGTCGACGTGACGCTCTACGAGATGCCGGGCGGCGCGACCGACTTCACGGCCGAGTTCACCCGCATCCGACAATCGGGCGCGGAGTACGTCGTCTTCCAGAACACGTCGGGTCCCGTTTCGGTGGCGCTCCGGGCCGCGCGCCGCCTGAACATCGACGCCACGTTCGCATGTCTCAACTGGTGCGCGAACGCGCTCCTCATGCGGCTGGCCGGTGACGATGCCGAAGGCGTGATCGGAGCCATCCCGTACGCACCGCTGACATCGGACGCGGCGGGTGTCGCGCCGATCCGGGAGTACTTGACCTCGATCGGAGAATCGCCGGAAGAGCGGACCAACGCGTACACGCAGGGTTGGTGGACGTTCGGGGTCTTCGCGGAGGGGATCCGTCGGACGCTCGCCGCCGGTCGGCCGCTCACCGGAGCGAACATCAAGGCCGCGCTCGAATCGATCCGGGAGCTCGATACCGGTGGTGCGACCGTCCCGTTGACCTTCACGGACGAAGACCACCGGGGCTCGAAGGGGTTGCGGCTCTTCCGCGTCGAGGGAGGCGCCTGGACCCCGCACACGGACTTCGTCACCGCACCGCGTTGAGTCGATCGGAGCCTGCCGCCTCGTCGGAGCCGTTGCTCGCGCTCGAGAACGTCGAAGTGCTGTACGACGATGTGATCCTCGTGCTTCGCGGGCTCTCGCTTCGAGTCGAGCCGGGGTCGATCGCGACGCTCCTGGGGTCGAACGGAGCGGGGAAGACCACGACGCTCAAGGCGATCTCCGGTCTCCTCGAGGTGGAGGACGGTGCGGTGACCGATGGAGCGATTCGGTTCGACGGCCACGAGATCCAGGGGTTGGCCGCCGACCGCATCGTGCGTCGGGGCATCTTTCAGGTCGTGGAGGGCCGGCGCGTGTTCGAGCACCTCACCGTGCGAGAAAACCTCATCGCGGGCGCGTACACCCGTCGCGACCGCGGGCGGCTCGCCGAGGACATGGACGCCGTGTACGAGTACTTCCCCCGCCTGGCCGAGCGAAGCGCCCAGGCGGCCGGGTATCTCTCGGGAGGCGAGCAGCAGATGCTGGCCCTGGGCCGCGCGCTCATGGCGCGTCCCCGATTGCTCCTGCTCGACGAGCCCTCGCTGGGGTTGGCGCCGCTGCTCGTAGAGGGGATCTTCGAGATCATCCGACGGATCAACGAAGAGAGCGGGACGACGATTCTGCTGGTGGAGCAGAACGCTCGGATCGCGCTCTCGATCGCCGACTTCGGCTACGTGATGGAGGGGGGGCGCATCGTGCTCGAAGGCACCGCCGACGAGCTCCGTGGCAACGAAGACGTCCGGGAGTTCTACCTGGGTCTCGGCGAGGTCGGGCGTCGCTCCTACCGCGATGTCAAACACTATCGACGCCGGAAGCGGTGGTTGTCATGACCGACGAAACGCGGCTTTGGGATCACGCGGCCGAGGCGCCCGAGAATTGGGATGCCGCGCACGACGCGCTCGCGGCGGAGGCGGTCCGGGTGGGGGCGGCACGAAGCGCCGAGATCCGACGGCGTCTCGAGAACGCGGCGCTGTCCGCGGACGACGTGACGACGCTCGCGGAGCTGGGGAACGTCCCGATCCTCGCGAAGGACGAGCTTCCGGAGCTCCAGTCGGCGGACCCACCCTTCGCCGGGATGCTCGGCGTGGCGCCATCGGAGCTGCGACGGATCTATCAGTCGCCCGGACCCATCAACGACCCGGAGGGGCGTGGGGCGGACTTCTGGCGGATGGCCCCGGCGTTGTGGGCCGCCGGTTTTCGACCCGGCGAGCTCGTGCTCAACACGTTCTCGTATCACCTGACCCCCGGCGGACACATGATGGATGCCGGGCTACGCGAGGTAGGGTGCGTCGTGCTCCCGGGTGGCGTCGGGAACACGTCCACCCAGGTCGCCTACGCGGCGAGCTCCGGCGCGACCGGATACGTGGGCACGCCGCAGTTCCTGCTCGTGCTCCTGGAGCGCGCTCGCGAAGACGGCGCTCGTCTCGCCTTCGAGAAGGCACTCGTCACCGGCGCCCCGCTCCCGCCCGATCTTCGCGCGAAGCTCCAGGATGAGTTCGGCGTCGGTGTCTGCCAGGCCTACGGGACCGCGGACGCGGGCACGCTCGCCTACGAGTGCGCGGCGCGACAAGGCTGGCACGTCGCACCGGGCGTCGCCATCGAGCTCATCGATCCGGGCACGGGCGAGCGGGCGGCGGGCGGCGAGCCGGGTCAGGTCGTGGTGACGAGCCCCAATCCCGTCTACCCTCTGTTGCGGTTCGGAACGGGGGACTTGTCCGCGCTCGATCGCGACGCCTGCGTTTGCGGTCGGACCTCTCCCCGCCTGGTCGGCTTCCTCGGTCGCGTGGGGGAGGGCGTCAAGGTCCGCGGGATGTTCGTCCACCCACGGCAGCTCGCCTCGGTTCTCGCCGATCGGTCGGAGGTGGCCTGCTACCAGGGGGTGGTGACCGCGAACGGACACCAGGACCACCTCACGGTCTCGATCGAGTCGAGCGATGGAGACGAGCTCGATGTCGCCGCGATCGAAGCGCTACTGATCGAGGCGACGCGGCTACGCGTGACCGTCGAAGCCGTGGTGTCGGGCACCCTCGACCCCGAGGCGCCTCCGCTCGTCGACGGGCGTCGATCCGGAGGGTGTTGAAGAAATTCCTTCGACACCAGACGACCCTAGTGTGGTGCATCAAACGTCCCTTGCCATTCGAGCGGCGATGCATCCCGCTCGCCGGCGTTGCTCGATCTCGACGTAGCTATGGCTACGCCTTCATTCTCGCGCCTTGGCGAGCGGGCGCCTCACCACTCTCGGTGGTCAAGGGACTTTTGATGCACCACCCTAGGAACCGAGCGCCGGGATCCGGTTCCCCGCGATCCAAACGGCGTCGATCGCTCGCAGATTCGTGATGTCCTCGAGCGGATCCGCCTCCAAGACGATGAAGTCCGCCCACCGACCGTTCGCGAGCTCGCCGACGTCGTCGCGTCCGGTACACCGCGCGGCGTCCCCGGTCGCC
>JAKSCH010000139.1 GCA_022360695.1 Gemmatimonadota bacterium | reverse complement strand
GTTCCACCGGTGACGTACCGCGGGGGAAGCCGAGCCGCCGGGCTACGTCTGGCCGAGTTCTTTTCGGGATCGATCGACGCGTACGCCACGGAGCGGAACCGACTGGAGCGCGATCTCGGGAGCGGTCTCTCGCCCTATCTTCATTTCGGTCACATCTCGGCGCATCAGATCTTCTCGGCGCTGGCCGCGCGAGAGAGCTGGACGCCGGCCCGACTCGGCGCCGACACCCGCGGCAAGCGCTCCGGGTGGTGGGGGATGAGCGAGAGCGCCGAAGCCTTTCTCGATCAGCTCGTCACCTGGCGTGAGCTCGGGTTCAATCGTTGCCACCACCGCGAGGACCACGCGTCGTACGAAGCCCTCCCCGAGTGGGCTCGCCGGACGCTCGCGGAGCACGAGGGGGATCCGCGCGAGCACGTCTACGGTCTCGACGTCCTCGAAGCGGCGCGGACCCACGATCCGCTGTGGAATGCCGCGCAGATCCAACTCCGACGCGAGGGACGAATCCACAACTACCTCCGGATGCTGTGGGGGAAGAAGATCCTGGAGTGGACACCCGATCCGCGAACCGCGCTCGATATCATGATCCACTTGAACGACCGGTGGGCCGTCGACGGACGAGATCCGAACTCGTACACCGGGATGTTGTGGGTGCTCGGTCTGCACGACCGGGCCTGGGGACCGGAGCGTCCGATCTTCGGGAAGATCCGCTACATGAGCTCGGCCAACACGGCTCGCAAGATGCGCGTCAAGGGATACATCGAGGAGTATGCGAATGACCCCGCGGGCTGAGGCCGAATCTGCCGCCCGGTTCCCGAAGCCGGTCCTGGTGATCAGCCAGTGCCTGGACTTCGAGGCGTGCAGGTACAACGGCGAGCGGATCGCCTTCGATCTGGTGAGCGAGCTGGAGCCGTTCGTGACGTATCGACCCGTATGCCCCGAGGTCGAGATCGGTCTCGGAGTGCCGCGGGATACCATCCGTCTGGTGGCATCCGGAAGGGAAGAGAGGTTGCTCCAGCCGGCCACCGGACGGGACGTGACGCAGGAGATGCTCGACTTCTCGTCACGCTTCCTGGACGGGCTCGACGATGTCGAGGGGTTTCTCCTCAAGAACCGGTCGCCGACCTGCGGTCCTCGCGGCATCAAGGTCTACCACGAGATCGCGTCGAGCTCGACGGCGAGGCATAGCGCCGGTCTGTTCGCCGCCGCGGCGGCGGAGCGGTTCCCGTGGCTGGCGATCGAGGACGAAGGACGGCTCCGGAACTTCCGGATCCGGGAGCACTTCTTCACGCGTCTCTTCGCGCTCGCGCGGCTGCGCGAGGTTGGCCGGGCGGGGCGGATGAGAGACCTGGTGCGGTTCCAGGCCGAGCACAAGCTCGTGCTCATGGCATACAGCCAGAAGCACCTCCGGCAGCTCGGTCCGTTGGTCGCGAACCCCGAAAAGCGTCCTTTCGAGGACGTGTGGCGTCGTTATCGCACCGGGTTCGCGGCCGCGTTGGCGCGAACGCCGCGGTACACATCCGTGATCAACGTCTTCGAGCACGTCGTCGGCTATTTCCGGAAGGCGCTGACGCCGAGAGAGAAGGCCTTCTACCGCCGGCAGCTCGCGCGCTACCGCGAGAGCCGCATCCCGGCGAGCACCGTGGCCGGTCTGCTCCAGGGTTGGGCGATCCGGTTCGAGTCGGACTATCTGCTCGACCAGGCCTTCTTCGAGCCGTTCCCCGAGGCGTTGGTCAGCGTTTCGGACTCGGGCAAGGGTCGCGTCGCGCGCTAGCGCGACGGCCGCATCGCCGGCGGGTCCGCCCGGCACCTCATCACGGACGGGTGCGCCCACCACCTCGAACGCTCGAACGGGTCGTCCCGAGCGCGAAGCGGCTCAGCGCGCCCGGAGCTCGCGTTGCTCGCGGAGCACGCCGGCCCGCATCACGTGCGTGAGGCTTCGGAACGCGCGGACGTCCCGGGTCGGGTCCTCGGCGAGCACGAGCAGATCCGCGAGCTTGCCCGGCTCGAGCGTGCCGAAGTCCGACGCTCGGTTCATCGCGACCGCGCCGTTTCGCGTCGACATGACGATGATGTCGTCCGGCTCGAGCCCCGCCGCCTGCATCGCTTCCATCTCGTTGTAGATCGACGGCCCATGGAGCGTGAGTGGGTTCCCGGCGTCCGTCGCGGTCGCGATCGTGCCCCCGGCCTCGAACACGCGTCGAAGGTTCTCGAACATCGTGACCTTGCGGGCGCCCCCTCGCTCGAGACGAGCGTAGAATCGTTCCGGTGAGCGCCCTGCCTCCGGCACGTACCCCTGTAGCTCCAAGACCTGCTCGAGCTTGGCGCGCGTTCCCGCGTCCACGCATTCGTTCGGGTCGTCGATCTCGGGCGTGAGCCCGACCGCGATGGACCCGCTCGCGCGCGTCCAGAACCCGCCCACGACCAGGGTCGGCGCGTACACCGCGTCGTTCGCCCCGAGCAGCTCGAGGAACTCGTCGTCGACCGGTCGATCCTCCACGCTGTGCACGAGGAGCTTGGCGCCCGCGCGCAGGGCGACCTTGGCCTCGCGGAGCGAGGTCGCGTGGACGATGAGATCGAGCCCCGCCGCGCGCGCCTCTTCTCCGATCTGGAGGAGCCGACGGTCGAGCGCCTCGCGACGATCCGCGGGCGGCCTCAGGTACCAGACCTTCGCGGCGGTGGAGCCCATCTCGACGAGCGCGCGGACGCTCTCGGATACCTCCTCGGCCGTGTCCATCGGGAGGAACGTGTACAGCTCGTCGTTCGCCATCAGGGCGGTGCGCGTGGCGTGCGTGATCAGGGGACCGGCCGCCCGGACGTGCGCCGCGTCGGGGTGCTCGGATCGCTCCGGGAGGGTCGTCGTCCACGGGTGACCGCCGACATCGAACACCGCCGTGATGCCACTGCACAGATACGACCGGTGCCACCGCTCCGGGTTCGCTCGGTTGTACTCGGATGTCTCGAGGTACGGGTAGACGTCGGGGGCGGAGAGCCCATCGGGTCGGCCGTCGATCCACCCCGTCTGGCTGAAGTGGACGTGCGCGTCGACCAACCCGGGCGTGATGAACCGACCGCTCACGTCGACCCGGTTCGCGTCCGCCGGGATCTCGCACGTCCCCCGCGCGCCCACGCATGCGATCCGGTCCCCCTCGACGAGCACGACACCGGCCGGGATCACGTCGCCGGTGCCGTCGACGATGGTGGCCCCCTCCAGGGCCACCGTCTGGCCCGAGATCCCCGTCGCGCCCACGAGAGGAGCGAACAGACCGACGAGCGCCATCCGGCGGGCGCTCCGAGCTGGATCCATGGCGATACGAGAATCGGTCACGACCGTCGTCTCCTTCGATTGTCCCTCGCTCCGTTCACCCCGATCATCCTCTCCGTTGACGGGGACTCTTACAAGTCGTGAGCTTCCGTCGCCCGAGAGGTCGGACCGAGCGCGGGAGAGACGAGGATAGGTACGGTATTCTTGAACGGGGAGTACCTCCCCATCGATGAGGCGATGGTTTCCGTCAACGATCGCTCCTTCTTGTTCGCGGATGCGATCTACGAAGCCACCCCGGTCTACGCCGGACGGCCGTTTCTGCTCGAGCGGCACCTGGCTCGCGCGGCGAACGGGCTCCGGGCCCTGGCGATCGACTACGATGAGAGCGCGCTGGCGCCGATCTGCGCCGAGCTGATCGAGCGGAACGGACTCGCCGACGCGGAGTTCGCGGTGTTCTACTGTCAGGTCACGCGTGGCGCGGCGCCGCGGACACACGCGTTTCCGGCGCACCCCGTGACTCCGACGGTCTACGCCTTCGCAAAGGAGCTCGTCCGAATGACCCCGGGGCAGTGGGACCGGGGATACGAGGCGATCACGATCCCGGACCAGCGGTGGGCCCGCGCCGACATCAAGACGACGGGTCTCCTCCCGAACGTCCTGGCACAACAGGCGGCGGTCGACGCCGGCGTCGAAGACGCGGTCTTCATCCGCGAGGGGATGGTCATGGAGGGGACGCACAACAACGTGTTCGCCGTGATCGACGGCGCGGCCGTCACGCCTCCGGCCACCAACCACATCCTGCACGGCCTGACGCGCGCCTACGTGCTCGAGCTGGCCGAGACGCTCGGGATCCCCGCCGAGGAGCGCTCGTTCGGACGAGCGGAGCTGCTCGACGCCGAGGAGGTCTTCTTTTGCGGGACGACGACCGAGATCCGCCCGACGGTGCGTGTGGATGACCGCACGATCGGCGCGGGCACGCCCGGCCCCGTGACGCGCCGGCTCTACGAGGCGTACAAGGAGCGGGTCGCTCGGCGCTGATCGACCTCGGTTCGACCCTGTCTAGACGCGGGCCGACAGGAAGGTGCCCGAAGGGCTCCGGAGCTCGAGCGTTCGAAAGTCCGCCCCGATCGTGCACGGAAGCTCCCCGTATCCCATACCGGGGCGGCAGTAGACGACCCGCGCCGTGGCCGAGATCAGGCTCGACTCGATCTTCACGGTCCGATCCTCCTGCACGAGCGCCTCGCCCGCGAAGCGGATCCCGTTGGGAGACATGTCCTCGAGCATCCCGAGGTGCGACCGTCGCTGCGGCCACTCGGTGAAGTAGTCGATCCGCCCCCTCAACGCGATGCGGTCGACGAGCCGTTGGCCTTCGGCGTTGGCCTCGATCTTGGCCGGCGTGCCGAGGGGGCTGCGGCACCGCGGACACCGATGAGTCGCCGCCCCCGTCGCGTTGGAGATCGCTCCGCAGAACACGCACCGCTCCCCTTCGATCGAGCCCGCGCGGCGACCCGGGGCCGTGTTCGTCGATCGCTTCCGCTCCAACGACAGGTTCGCCTCGCGGTCGTAGTCCTTCCGCCGGAGCGGGTTCGAAAGGACTTCGTAGGCCTCGTTGATCAGCGCCGCGTTCCAGTGATCGCCGCCGTGATCGGGGTGCATCTCCAGCGCCAGCATCAACGCGCGGTACGACGACTTGATGACTTCGTGCGGCGCGTCCGGCTGTACGTGCAGGATTCGATAGTAGTTACGGCGATTCTTCCGTTCCATCGGACCCCAGCGACCGAGGTTCGCGCCCTACGTGCACCAGGAGTAACGGAGAGATCGCGGCGGAACCTGAGGGCCGACGCGTCGCGCCGGCGTCCCTCAGGCACCGAGCAGCACGCCGATCCCGCCGGAGATCGCCCACACCCGGGACCGTACGCTGTCGTCCTCGTCGGCCCAATTGAGATTGAGCACGCCGACGTCGAGCCGGCCATCGAGCGTCAAGAACCAGCGGTTCGCCAGGCCGTATTCGAGTCCGCTCCCGACGACCAGCCCCGCGTCGGTCTCCCCGCGCCCGGGGAGGAGATTCCCGCAATCGTCGTCGGACGCGAGCGTCGAGATCGTGCCGACGGCGGAGCAGGACGTCTCGAACGACAGGAAGCCGCCGCCGAACAGGTAGGGTCGGACGCGGTCGTGGTCATCGCGCAGTCGCACCCGCAAGAGAATCGGGATGTCGATGTAGTCGACGTTCGCGACCGCGCTGCCACCCAACCCCAGAATCGAGATTCCCTTCTGCGAATAGAGGAGCTCCAGCTGCAAGGAGTAGCGAGCGGTGCCGGAGATGTTGAGGAAGCCGCCGCCGGTGAAGGCGCGTCGCCCCCCGGGGCGACCGAACTCGAACTGCTCCGACGTGACGTCCGCGAAGTTGACCCCGCCGCGGATGCCGATGGCCACCTGCGCGGCGGCCGGCGGAGCGAAGGCGAAGGCGACGAGCGCCGACGTCACGCCGAGGATGGCGAGCTGCGATCGCGTCCGGTGAGACATTTCGTTCACCTCGTGTCTGATCCGCGTCCGACAGACCCGTCCGATCCGGGTCCCCTCAGGAAACGCGCGAGAGGCGGGCAGGTTCCACGAGCCGCGAGCCCACGGACACCGACGAGGCGAGCCGCCCGGGACCCCGGGCGGCTCGGGTGAGTGCGGCGTCCGACCCGCGCCGCTGTTCGATCGAGGAAGGTGGCTAGGACCCGCCGGTGCCGGCGGTCGTCATCCCGTTGGGGAAGATCTCCATCCACGCCGTGAGGAAGCGCTTCATCTCATCCTCCGTGCCGATCGACACGCGCAGGTGGTCGAGCATGGGAGGGAAGTCGCGTCCGACCGCCACGTTGCGCTTCCGGAACTCCGCGCGGACCTCGGATGCAGGCCGCCCCGTATGCACCATGAAGAAGTTGGTCTCCGACGGGATGACGTCGAATCCCATCGCTTCGACCTCGGCGATCGTCTTCTGGCGCAGCGCGATCGTCGTCTCTTTCACCCAGCGCTCCGACTCCGTGTCCTCGAGCGCCGCGACACCACCGTGCTTCACCAGCGCATTGACGCTTCCGGTCGTGTGGGCCCGCATCTCCGCGATCATCTCGGACGGCGCGATCCCGTAGCCGAGCCGCATGCCGGCCATCCCGTAGATCTTCGAGAACGTGCGGGTGACGAGCACCTTCCGGCCTTCCTTCACGTACGGCACCGACGTCTCGTAGGTCGGGTCCTCGATGAAGTGGTGATAGGCTTCGTCGACGAGGACCGGGATGTCCTCCGG
>JAKSCH010000269.1 GCA_022360695.1 Gemmatimonadota bacterium | reverse complement strand
CGGCCGCGGAAGAAGCTCACGACGACGGGTCCCGACTTCAGGAGGGCCCGGAGCCTCACCGTTTCACCCTTCAGGTTCGGGCGTGCGAACAGCGGGGCCCGATCGCCGACGCCGGCGGCGCGCTCGACGATGCCCGAGGCGCGGAGATCTTCCGTCGCGCCGTTCAAGATCGCCGTGAGCTCCGGTGGCCTGGCGGCCTCCTTCTCGGCCACCATCTCCGCCAGCCGGCGGTTGAGGGGGCCCGTCATTCGGCGTCGGCCTCTTCGTCCTCCCACCGAAACTGCTCGAGCGCGATGCGACCGCGCTCGTCGAACCGTACGCCCTCCTTGGCCAGCAGCCGGTGTTGAAGCTGCTCGGCGTACGCATCCGCCCGATCGCTGACTTCCCCACGTGCATTGATCACGCGGTGCCAGGGTACGGGGCGGTCGCACGCATGGAGGGCGTACCCGACCAGTCGGGCATGCCCGCCGAGTCCGGCGAGCCGGGCGATCTGGCCATACGTGGCGACGTTGCCCTCCGGGATCTGCTCGATGACTTCGTAGATGCGGTCGTAGGTCTCGGACGTCATTCCGTAGCTCATTGGTTGAGGCGCGGGTGTGTCGTAGCGTGCCGAGAACCGTCGCTGCTCCAAGTCATGGCGGCGCTCCTCGACCTCGCATAGCGTCAGTGCGTCGGTCCGCCACCCGGACTCCGGCGGGCGGATCTGGAGAGCAAGGTAACGGGCTGGTGCCCGGGGAGGGACCGTGTCCGATCGCGACGCGGGCTACGAGATCACCGACGAGTTCGAGCCCTTCTCGCAGAAGTACGATGTGTTCCGGCGCTCGTTCTGGGACGAGCGGGTCCGTTCGCCGAAGAGCGAGCGGTTCTATCGCACGTATCGCGAGACGCTCGACCAATGGCGACGTGCCGACGGCTTCACCCAGCGCGACTACGCGCTCCGCAACGCGTCGTGGCACGTCAGCGATCTCTTCACCGAGTACAAGGAGGATGAGGACCGACGCGAAGGCTTCAACGACGCCTTCACGCTCCAGCGAGACGTCGCGCCGGAGCGCGTCGAGTTCGACACGCCCGCCGAAGCCTCGTCGGAGATCAAGCGCGTGGCGCGAGGGTTCGGGGCCGATCTCGTCGGCGTGACGGAGCTGGATCCGCGCTGGCTCTACACCGAGAAGTTCAGCGATCTCTCGGGCACGGCGCGCCCGAACGACATACCCGAGGATCTGGGCAGCGTCATCGTGACCGCGCAGGCGATGGACTACGAGCTGATCCGCACCGTGCCATCGGCGCTCTCGGGGGCGGCGACCGGGTTGGGCTACTCGCACGATGCGTTGGTCGTGCTCTCGCTGGCCCAGTACATCCGGAACCTCGGCTATCGCGCCATCGCGAGCATGAACGACTCCGCGCTCGCGATCCCGCTCGCGCTCCAGGCCGGGCTCGGCGAGTACAGCCGGCTCGGGCTGTTGATCACCAAGGAGTTCGGGCCGCGCGTACGGCTCGGGAAGGTGTTCACGGATCTGCCGCTCGCCACCGACCGACCGATCCGGTTCGGCGTGAAGGAGTTCTGCGAGGGGTGCGGCCGCTGCGCCGAGGCGTGTCCGGTGGGCGCGATCCCGTCCGGTGAGCCGAGCACGGAGCGCTACAACGAGTCGAACCTCAAGGGCGTGCGGAAGTGGTCCGTCGACGGCGAGGCGTGCTTCGGCTACTGGGCGGCGCAGAACAGCGATTGCGCGATCTGCATGCGCGTCTGGCCCTACAACAAGGACTACGAGAAGTGGTGGGCGCGCGCCGGTCGTCGGCTCGCGGGCACCCGGCTTCGGGGGTTCATGCTGTGGCTCGACGGCAAGCTCGGGTTCGGGGACCGCGTCCGTCCGCGCGACTGGTGGGCCCGGGTCACCCCGTCGTGACGGACTCCGGCGGCCGACGGCCCGATCTCGACGAGGCGGTCGAGGTGTGGTCGAGCATGAACGACACATCGCTGCTGCGCAGCGTCGCGGCGGTGATCCTCGGGTTCGCGCTGCTGACGCTGGGTTCCGTCCTCGCGGGTCGCCTCGTGATCGGCGCCACGGGCATCGGGTCGGGCGATCCCGTCACGGCGCTCTTCATCGGCGCGAGCCTGGGCTCCCGGCTGCTGTTGGCCGTCGCCGCGGGATACCTCACGGCCCGGGCGGCGCCGCGCGCGCCGCGTCTCCACGCGGGCGCGCTCGCCGGGGTGCTCGCGTTCTTCAGCCTCGCCGCGATCGGCGGTCTCACGGCGGCCGGGGGGCTCGAGGACCCCGCGTGGTACCCCACCGTCATGCTGTTCGTCGGCCCGGTCGGTGTGGTGATCGGCGGGGCCCTGCGGAACGAGCCGAGCCAAGTCGAGCGCGCCGGATGATGCGTCCGCGGATCACCAGAACCAGACCGTGATCGCCACGCAGACGGCGACGACGGCGCCCGCGTACCACCACGGGTGCAGCGCCTTGGGCACCGCGCCGTCGAACGGGTGCTCTCGGACGTCCCCGAGCGCCTCGCTGCTCCGGATCAGCCACCCCGTCTCCGTCTCGGTGAGCTCCTCGGTGGCGGCCGCGCGTCCGTGCCGCAGGGTGGCGATCCACATGCCGGCGGCGGTGAGCAGGATCGACCACAGAAACGCCTCCCACTGACCCGTGAACCACTCGGGAAGCCACGCGAAATCGACCAGCTCACGGTTCGCGAACGCCAGGACGCCGTACGCGCCTCCGCTGATCAGACCGGTGAGCCCCGAGCGCGCGTGCGCGCGCGTGAGCGTTCCCGCGAGGTACAGGACGAACAGCGGCGTCACGAACACCGAGATGACCGATCGGAACGCCGTGAGCATCGTCGGCGCCGAGGTGATGAACGGGAGATAGGCGAACCCCAGCAGCAGGATGGCGATCGTCGCCCAGCGACTCGCGGATACGTAGTGGCGGTCCTCTCGATCCGGCGCCACGAACCGCGCGTAGATGTCCCGCGTGAAGAGGGCCGACAGCGCCGAGCCCATCGAATCGAACGTGCTGACGCCCGCGCTCAGGATTCCGGCCACCACGAGGCCCTTGAGACCGATCCCCAGGTACGTGCTCACGAGGTGCGGGTACATGGCGTCGGTTCCGGCGAACGCGGGAAACTGAGCGCGGCCGAACAAGCCCAACATCTCGTTGGCGAGCAGCACGGGCAGGCTGAGCGCCACGCCGAGCACCGCGGCCATCTTCATGTCCCAGATCGAGCGCGTACCCATCAGTCGCATCGTCTGCGTGTGGTTCACCGTCCAGTAGCTCGAGGCGATGATGGTCCACGCGAGCATGATGACGATGGGCGAGGTCCCACCTCCGCGGCCCCGAAAGCTGCTGACGCGGGGGAGGTCGGAGGCCGATAGTCCCGGCGCGAGGCCTCGTGCGCTCTCCCCCGCCGCCTCGAGCCCCGCCAGCATGGCGCCCCAGCCGCCCGTGGCCCGCCATACCGCGGACAGCACGACGAGACCGCCCACCACGATGATGATCCCCTGGAGGGCATCGGTGATGACCACCGTACGGAGCCCGCCGAGCGCCGTGTACATCGCCGAGAGGGCCACCAAGGCGACGATCAGCGACCAGGCGAGCCACGGCGCGAGATCCGCGACCCCCACCAGCATCAGATAGAGCGACCAGATCATCATACCGAGCACGCTGGTCCGGTACTGGATCTGGATCAGCGCGCTGAGCACGCGTGTGGACGGACCGAAGCGGCGCTCGAGATACTCCGCGTTCGTGTACAGACCCGCCCGGTAGATGACGGGGACGACGAGGAAGGCGGCCAGGAGTCCCCCCGCGATCGACCCGATCGTGTGGACCGACATGATGTGCAGGCCTTCGCTCGTCGTCGTGCCGGTGATCGACACGAAGTCGGAGCTGTCCACGTTGGTCGCGAACATCGAGAGACCGACGATCCACCACGGGAGCGACCGCGATCCGAGGAACCACTCGCGGCTCGTCGTCGTCCCGCGGGCTCTGTGGAGACCGTAGCCGATGATCGCGCTGTTGAGCCCGAGGACGATGAGCCAGTCGATCGCCGACATCGTGCGCTCGACGGCCTACTCGAGGGCGCTCGGGTCCACGTCGTGTGCGATGACGGCCACGCAATCGCCCTGGGAACACACCGATGGGCCGCGATCCCCGAGGAGCACGCCGGCCGTGGGAGCCACGATCGGCACCGGCGCTCGATCCGGCCGCTCCAGCGAGTGGATCTGGCCGACGGTCTCCCCGGCGGGCACGTCCTGACCGAGATCGACCAGACTCTCGTAGATCCCCGACTCGGGAGCGAACCGGTAGTCCTCCCGATCCAACGACTGCACCCAGCGCGTGGGGGGCAGCCCCAAGTCCGCGCGCGTCTTGAAGTCACCCTCGAGCACGCCGGTGTGGACCAGGACGTTCCGCAGCCCATCCTGGCTCAGCCGGTTGAGGCTCGCCGTGATCGACTCCGCGCCCCCCATCTCGGTCGTGATGACGATCTTGCCCTGTCGCTCCGCCTCGACCGGTAGGAGACCGGTCCCCGCGATGTCCGTGTAGAGGAAGGCGAAGTCGGTGTTGTAGGCGAGGGTCCCGGCCACCATCCGTCGTCGCTGCTCCCGGTCCTCCACGAGGTGCATGTGGGCGCACGGATAGAAGTCCGTGCTCCGACCCCCCGTATGGAGGTCGATCACGTACTCGGACATCGGGAAGAGCGTCGTCGTCAGGTAGTACGCGAGCTGATCCGAGACCGAGCCCTCGGCTCGGCCCGGGAAGGAGCGGTTGAAGTTCTGCCCATCGAGCGGAGACAACCGCGTCCCCGCGCGCGATGCGGGTGGGTTGAGGATCGGGATCATGATCAAGCGTCCCCGCACGTCCGAAGGCTCGAGCTCCCGCAGGAGCTTGAGGATCGCGATCTGGCCCGGGTACTCATCTCCGTGATTGCCGGCGAGGAGCAGGACCGTCGGGCCCTCGCCATTGGCGATGACGCAGATCGGGATCTGGAGATTCGCCCAGCCCGCGAGGTCGTACGAGTACGGCACGGCGAGGTGGCCGATCTGTTTCCCCGGCGCTTCGAAGTCGACGGTCGAGTGGATCTGGGTGTCGGTCATGGCCTGTCGGGGTCGGGTTCGATGGGGTGGGAAACGGTCGCGCGCGATCATGATAGGTTGCCCCTACCGCGCCGGACGAGGGTTCGGGCCGGCGCCGACGAACCCAGGCGGAAGAGGAGCCTCGATGCGGATCGAGACGTTGGCTGTGGCTTCGAGCGGTGGTCCCGACGAGACCAGCCTCGCGATCGCCCCCCCGATCACGCTCTCGACGACCTTCGAGCGTGCGGCGGATGGCAGCTACCCCGGCGGGTTCGACTACTCGAGAAGCGGAAACCCGAACCGGAACGCGCTGGAGACCGCGCTCGCTCGCCTCGAAGCGGGTGCGGTCGCGGCCGCCTTCCCGTCGGGCATGGCGGCGACGTTCGCCGTCGTCTTCTCTCTCGAGCCCGGGGATCACGTGGTATCGGCCGACGACGCGTACTACGGGACGACCGTCCTCCTCAACCGCCTGTTCGAGCAACGCGGCGTGGAGGTCACGTTCGTGGACATGGCGGATCTCGATGCGGTCGCGGCCGCCGTGCGTCCCCAGACGGCGCTCCTCTGGGGCGAGACACCGTCGAACCCCATGATCCGCATCACCGACATCGAGGCGCTGTCGGACATCGCCCATGGCGTCGACGCGATCGCGGCGTTCGACAACACGTGGGCCACGCCGTTGCTCCAGCGGCCGCTCGAGCTCGGGGCCGATCTCGTGATGCACTCCACGACCAAGTACCTCGGCGGACACAGCGACGTGATGGGCGGCGCCGTGGTCTCGAAGGGCGACGATGCCCGCTTCGAGCGGATCCGGGAGGTTCAGGTCGAAGGCGGATCGATCCCCGCGCCGTTCGATGCCTGGCTGGTGCGGCGAGGGCTCGAGTCGCTCGCCGCGCGGATGACGATGCACTGCGCGAACGCCGGCGCGCTGGCGCGGTTTCTCGACGGACACCGGGCGGTCACCAAGGTCCATTACCCGGGTCTGCCCGACGACCCGGGTCACGAGCTGGCAGGCCGGCAGATGAGCGACTACGGGGGGATGCTGTCCTTCCACATCGACGGAGGCCGTGACGAAGCCCTCGCCGTCACGGCCGGGGTACGGCTGATCGCGCAGGCCACCAGTCTCGGTGGCACGCATTCGCTGATCGAGCACCGCGCGTCGGCCGAAGGACCGACGACGCGGGCTCCCGAGAGCTTGATCCGGCTATCCGTCGGTCTCGAGCACCCGGACGACCTGATCGAGGACCTGGAGCGGGGGCTCGCTGCGCTGACCTAGTGTCTTGTCCCAGAAATAGCTAGCCATATGATTGAGACAAGCGTATCCTTCCTCTCATGGAACGGGAGGAGGGGAACGCCATGTCTCGGGGACGTCCTTTGAAACCGCTGCATGTCGCTGCAGGTGCGCGCGGCGAGCTCGAGTCGCTGGCCCGGTCCCGCACCCTGCCGGCGGGGCTCGTCAGCCGTGCGAAGATCGTGCTTCTGTGCGGGGACGGGTTGGACAACAAAACGGTCGCCAAGAGGGTCGGCACCAGCCGTCAGACCGTTAGTAAGTGGAGAGAGCGGTTCCGCACCCAAGGTCTGATGGGCCTCTACGATGAGCGCCGGCCGGGAAAGCCACGCTCCATCGAGGACGACGAGATCATGGCGCTCATCACGAAGACACTCGAGACCGAGCCTGCGGACGGAAGCACGCACTGGAGTTGCCGGTCCATGGCCGATGCCACCGGGCTCTCGAAGTCCACGGTCCATCGGGTCTGGAGCGCGTTCGGGCTCCAGCCTCACCGGCAAAAGCACTTCAAGCTCTCCACCGATCCGTTCTTCGTCGAGAAGGTCCGCGACATCGTCGGGCTCTACCTCAACCCGCCCGAGCACGCCATGGTGCTCTGTGTCGACGAGAAGAGCCAGACCCAGGCGCTGGAGCGAACTCAGCCCTTGCTCCCCCTCGGGCTCGGATACGTCGAAGGCGTCACGCATGGCTACATCCGTCACGGCACGACCACCCTGTTCGCGGCGCTGGACGTGGCCACCGGCCAGGTCCTGACCCAGTGCAAGCCACGACACCGTCATCAGGAGTTCCTGAGCTTCCTCAAGCACATCGACGAAAACGTGCCCCCGGATCTCGACGTCCATCTCGTCGTCGACAACTACGGCCCCCACAAGCACGCCACCATCAAGCGCTGGATCGCCGCCCGGCCCCGTTACCACATCCACTTCACCCCCACCTACCCGTCCTGGCTCAACCAGGTCGAGATCTGGTTCAACATCATCACCCAAAAAGCCATCCGTCGCGGTTCGTTCTCCTCGGTCACCGAGCTCAAAGACAGGATCCGCCACTTCACCGACAGCTATAACCCCACCGCACAGCCCTTCATGTGGACCGCCACGGCCGACTCGATCCTGCGCAAGATCCAGAGACTATGTACAGCTATCTCTGGGACAGAACACTAGCAGGCTGCTGAAAAACTCCCTTTCACTGAGGATGGTGTTGCGGGTAGGCGATGGGTAGGATGATGGAGACCCTCGAGGACGGGAGGCGGGAGATGCGCGGAGCGGACCGGAAGCAGAGCCAGCTGTTCGGCTACGTATCGCTGGAAGATCGGGTACCGCGTAAGCACCCGCTGCGCCAGATCCGTGAGTACACCGACGAAGTGCTGGAAGAGCTGTCGGACGAGTTCGAGGCGATCTACTCGAGAGTGGGCCGACCCTCGATCCCGCCGGAGCGACTTCTTCGTGCGCTACTGCTGCAGGTGCTGTACTCGATCCGTAGCGAGCGGATGCTGATGGAGCAGCTGGACTACAACCTCCTGTTTCGGTGGTTCGTGGGTCTGGAACTGGACGAGAAGGTGTGGGCGCCGACGGTGTTCACGAAGAACCGGGACCGGCTGCTGCAGGGCGAGATCGCGGCGGCGTTCCTGGCTGGCGTGGTTCGTCAGGCGCGGCGGAAGCGGCTGTTGTCGGAGGAGCACTTCACGGTGGACGGTACGCTGCTGGAGGCATGGGCGAGCCAGAAGAGCTTTCAGCCCAAGGACGGACCGCCGAGCTCGGGGGCGAACTTCCGCGGGAAGAAGCGGAAGAACGAGACGCACGCGTCGAAGACGGATCCGGACGCGCGGCTGGCGAAGAAGGGGTCGGGCAAGGAAGCGAAGCTGTCGTATCAGGCGAGCGTGCTGATGGACAACCGTCACGGTCTGATCGTGGACACCGACGTGAGCCTGGCCACGGGTAAGGCGGAGCGCGAGAGCGCGCTCGTGATGGTGGACCGGTTGCCGGAGAGGAAGCGTCGCCGGACGCTGGGTGCGGACAAGGGATACGACACGAAGGACTTCGTCGCAGATCTTCCAGCGCGGAACATCACGCCGCACATGGCCCAGAACGACACGAACCGCCGGAGTGCGATCGATGGCCGGGCGACGCGGCATACCGGCTACGAGGAAAGCTAGGTCCGTCGCCACAGGATCGAGCAGATCTTCGGTCGGCAGAAGACCGACGCCGGCGTGTGGGCGCAAGCCGGATCGGAACCGTATGGTCCCGCTGATCTCGCCGCTCCGAGACGCCGCTTACACGAAGTGCGACCCCATCACTGTCAGATCGCTCGTACGCAGTCAGATTATACAGATCACTGCTTTTTCAGCGATCTGCGATGACTTTGTCACCTATCAACCTGACGCGCTCTGTAAGCCATCATCAGTTGGCTCACGTACCACACGAGATGCTGGGTTCCGGGTGGAGACCCTACCGGGAGATTACTGTTCGAACGTCGCGCTCGGCGGTTCGCGAGATGGAACTGCACGGATATCCGTCGGGGACCGTGAAGTCCTGAAGGGTATCGCCGGAAGCAACCGCCCAGAGTTCGAATCGCGCCCCTGGGGCGCCGCCCAAAAACACGTCAGTCTGCCAGCGTCCATCCGGGGATACGAGAAGAGGTACCGGCGCCTGGAGCCAGCACGTTTGCTGACCAACCGGTCGAACGAACAGGTAGGCGACGAGCTGGCCAGGTGCACTCACCCGTCCAGTTACGAGAGCAGGGGACTGTAGCCTTAGTGGTCGCCCCATAAAATAGAAGCTAGCGCACAGAAAACCCGATCCCAGAACTAGGACGGCGATGAATCGCGCTCGGTTCTTGGCTCCCCACGTGACCTCCGCCACTACCACACCGATAAAGCCGACTAGCGCCAGGCCGATGAGTGGGATCCGACCACCCTCGATCGTCACAGGACGAGGAACCAGCTCCGCCATCACACCCGCCCCGATCATATTGTCGACGACCACAGCAACGACCGCCGCGGCGGCGGCCGCCAGGACTGCCCGGACGACTTGCTCGGGTGTCTTTGCTGAGCCGCGGTGCGATGATGACCGGGAACTCGCTTGCTCCGTCATCAGCCTGCTAGTTGGTTCTCCGGACAGTTACAAGATCCGAGCGTGCCAACCCGTCAGGCAGCTCACGAAACGTCTGGCCTTCGCGCATCGGCTCACTCGAGATAATCGCGACTATCTGATAATAGTCACCTACACCTTGAGTCTCAGTACCAAAGTAGCAGAGCGTAGACCAGCTTCCGTCGCGGTTGGGAGCTTCGGGCCGACGCTGAACCCACCAGAGGTCCGTACTCATGGGGTGGATCAGGATATGCGGTCGTAGGTCGGTCGAAGTGACCGTTCCGCTCACGAGGTGCGTCGCGCCTACTTCCGTCCCTGTCTCTGGCAGGGTTATCTCAACCTTGAGATGTTGTGCACGGAGGCTCGGAGTCAACCCTGGTAGAAGACCCGTGATGACAGCTCCTATCACGAGGTAAGGCAGGTATGATCGAGCATGACTGTTCATCGATACACGTCCTTGTCGTCTAATAGTCATGTGACTCTGCCGCAGGTCAATGTGGTCAAAGCGCGCGACACCCGAAAGTCGCCCTCCATCAGCAACAGTTTTTCTCGATTATAAGGCGGCGGCATCGCCGATGGTTGCTAGCGAGAGGTGCTCACGCCGAGGGTCACCGCCCCCAACGCTGACGGATGAACGAATCGGCCTCGCTCATCGTCAGCTCTGAGGTGGCAGCGCCCGATTCCGGAATATTCTCGGGAAATCGAGTCGAAAGACGGCTTACTTTACGACCCTCACGTTGATTCCATGTTGATGAGACCGCCGAGTTCTGTATCGCGTCCGTTCTCGTCCCCGTCACCGTGGAGTGGTAATGTGGAGCCCATGGCGCTCCCTCAGATCACCTGGCAGGACGTCCAGCAGATGCCGGACGATGGCAATCGCTACGAGGCGATCGAGGGCGACCTGTACATGACGCCCGCCCCGACCGTCCGGCACCAGAGGATCAGCCTGCGGCTGGAGCGCGCTCTCTTCACCATCCTCGTCGAGCCGGCGCTCGGCGAGCTACTACACGCTCCGGTGGGCGTCGAGTTTCCCGCAACCGGTGAGGGCGTGCAGCCCGACATCCTGTTCATCTCGAGCGAGCGCCGTGGCATCGTCGCGCCGGATTGGATCCGGGGCGCCCCCGATCTGGTGGTCGAGATCCTGTCCCCGTCGAGCTCGAGCCGGGACCGCGGGATCAAGCGGCGGCTCTACGAGCGACAAGGCGTGGCCGAGTATTGGATCGTGGACGCCGAGGCGCGGGCGGTCGACGTGTGGCGCTTCGGCAGCGATCCGTGTCACGAGCGGTTCGTGGACAGACTACCCGTGCGTCTCGGTCAGGCGACCCACGGAGAGATCGACCTGGAAGCCACGTTCGCGGAGGGCTGAGGCTCGAGAGGGCGGCGGGCAGACGCCGGCTACGTCGGAATGGACCTCACGGGCTCACCTGGAGGCATCGTTCGTCGGACCGAGTCGGCGGTCGAGAAAGTCGTTGATCGCCGGCACGCGCGTCTCGAGCGAGGGCACGTGGCCCTCCGTGTCGAGCAGCTCGAGCTCCTTGGGCTCGCTCAACAGCTCCCAGAACGGAGCCGCGCGCGTGAGCCAGGGGTGCTCCTCGTCGCGTCGTCCGTTGAGCACCAGCTTCGGAACCGAGATGTACGGGATGAAGTTGACGTTGAGCGCCTCGGGCACGACCGGGTGGAGGCGCTCATCGATACCCGCACCGATGAAGACGACCGCGTCCCAGCGATCGTCGATCGCCGCCAGCACGGCACGCGAGCCCGCGCCCCAGCTCACGCCGATGTACGTGAGACGGTCCATGTCGATATCGTCGCGCGACTCGAGGTAGTCGAGCGAGATGCTGAGCTCGGTCGCGTGCCGCACCATCAGGTTTCGGAAATCCACGGTGTTGCTGGCCGGGAACGTCGTGCCGGACGGCCACTGGCGCTCGACCATGCCGTGGAGCACGGGCGCGAACGCGGCGCGGCCCGACCGAATGTTCGCCCCGAGCAGCCATTCGAGCTGCTCGTCGACGCGGTCCACGAAGAACGCGCTCGTGTTGGGGACGAGTACCATCGTCTGGTAAGGCGGCGAGGCACCACGGGGTAGATAGAGATACCCGAGGATCGAGTCGCCCTCCACGCCTTCGAGCCGGACCTTGACCCGGCGCCAGTCTTCGGTCTCGACCGCCTCGAGCTCCACCGCCGGGGCCCCCGTCGGGTCGTAGCGGTAGTGCGTGAGATAGGACTCGTACTCGGCGCGACCCACGGGCTCGTAGGACGGCGTGCGACGCGCGAGCTCGATCCGTCCCGCGCCGTGCGCCTCGGCCGTCGCGGTGCGCCGGACGCACCGGAGCCCCAGCCCCGGCGCGGCCACCCACGGCTCGGGTGTCGCGATGCTCGAGAAGACGTGCGGCGGGTCCTCCCATGAGCCGCCCATCGCGACGTAGCCCTCTTCGGCCGAGGTGGACGTCCATTCTCGGACGTTGCCGGCCATGCCGTAGACGCCGAAGGGACTGATCCCCAGCGGATACGCGTCGACGGGGTCCGCCCCGGCCCCTCCGAAGTTGGCGCGGTGCGCGGTCGACTGACCGGGCTCGACGAGACCCCACGGCAGGACGAACCCGACGTTGTGCGTGAACGCGCCGCCACGCGCGGCTTTTTCCCACTCGAACAGCGTCGGGAGCGCCTTCCCGCGCCACGCGCAGTAGGCGGAGGCTTCGAACCACGTGACCGACGTCACGGGGTGGCGATCCTCGCCGGGCGGGTGCTGCCCGCCGGTCCATGTCCGTGGCCCCGGGAGATCGGTGCGGTCGCGTAGGACGCCGTCGCCGGGCGTGATCGAGTCGGGCCAGTACGATCGGTCCGAATATCCACCCCCGCGCACGAACTCGAGGTACTCGGCGTTCGTGACCTCGAAGCGATCGATGAAGAACTCGTCCAGCTCGATGGTGGCGCCCGCCGGCGCATCGGCGCTCACCAGCGTGTACGCGCCCGGGGGCACATGCACCATCTCTTCGGGCAGCGAGTCGAGCGGCAGCAGGGCGACCTCGACCGCGACGGCTCGACTGCCGAGCCCCACCGCGACGTCGGTCCGCGGGAGCCGGCTGGACACGACCCGCTCCACCGGCGCGTATCCCTCCGCGGTGAGCGTCAGGTAGTGGTCGCCGCGCGCGAGCCGGACGTCGACGAGCGGCGTCGTCCCCAGCCGCGTCATCGGACCGATCGTCCCGAGCTCGTCGGCACCCGAGGCGCCCGGTCCGTCCTCGAACGACCACAGGTCGACCGTCGCGCCCGGCGGGTCGGATCGCACGCTGATCACGTCGGAGACTTCGATCATCAGCCGCGCGAGGACGCTGTCGTCGCCCAGCGCGCGCTCGGCACTCACTGCGAGCGCGTACGCCTCCGAGAACCGCCGTTGGCCGGCGAGCGACTCGATCTCCGCGAGGCTCGCGCGGGCCGCGTCCAGACGGGCGCGACTTCGGGCCGGCCACCAGATCGCCGCCCCCAGGAGCGCGACGACGGTCGCCGCACCGACCCACGTCGCCGGACGACGTAGGAGCGGCGTCGAGGGGCCGGAGACGGGCGCCGCGATCGCGGCGAGACGCTCCGCGACGGCACCGGCCGACGGAGGACGTTGCTCCGGGTCTTTCCGCAGAAGATCGAGGACGAGTGGCTCGAGCCCATCGGGAAGGTCCGCGCGATCGGACTGGAGCGGCTCGGGCTCCCCGGTCAGGATCGACGCGGCGATCTCCGTCTGCCGAACCCCACGAAACGGGATCGCACCCGTCACCATCTCGTACAGGACGACGCCCAACGCCCACAGGTCCGCCGCCGGGCCCACGCCCTTCCCTTCGATCTGCTCGGGCGACATGTACCCGAGCGTTCCGATCACCGCGCCCGTGCGCGTGAGCCCCGCTTCGCCCGCGAGCTTCGCGACCCCGAAGTCGAGAATCCTCACGTCACCGCGCCCCGTGATCATGAGGTTCGCGGGCTTGATGTCGCGGTGTACGATCCCTTCCTCGTGCGCCCGAGCGAGACCCGCGGCGACCTGCCGCGCGATCTCGATCGCCTCGCCGACGCCCACGGCGCCCCGCTCCAGTCGCGCTTTGAGAGTCTCGCCCTCGTAGAACGCCATCGCGATGAAGAGCCGACCGTCCTCGGTCTCGTCGATGTCGTGGATCGTGCAGATGTTCGCGTGGTCGAGCGCGGATGCGGCGCGCGCCTCGAGCTTGAAGCGCTCGCGGGCCTCGGGATCGCCCGTGGGGTCGGCCGGCAGGAACTTGAGCGCGACGTCGCGTCCGAGCCGGGTGTCCTCGGCCCGATACACGACGCCCATGCCGCCACCGCCGAGCTTCTCGGTGACGCGGTAATGGGAAACGGCTTCCCCGATCACCGGATCTCGCTCCTGATTACGCGGGTGCCCCCGCCATCGCCCCTGAAGAACCGAATACGTCCACAGCTCGCCGATCCCCGGGAGCTTCGGCCGCCTCGATCCAAGATGACCGCGAGCCGAGCATGCACCAGCCCCCTCATGCGTCGTCTTCGATATTCGGCGATATCGGCGTGGACCTCGTGGCGGTACTCGGGGTTGGCCGACCGCTCTATTGAATGTCTACCAGTCATATGTATGTATGTCCGTGTGTGAATAACACTGGACTAGGATGGCGACCTCATGCGGGCTGTCAGGCGCCGCGCCGCCGAGACCGGCCGAACGTTGACGGCCACCGTCGACGCGCTGTTCGACCGGCTGGAGATGGACAACGACGTCTGATCGCGGTCGACACGGGTGTCCTCGCGCGAGCCTATCGTGCCGTGGACGGTCGGGCTGCCTCGACCATCTAGTGTGGTGCATCAAAAGTCCCTTGACCACCGAGAGTGGTGAGGCGCCCGCTCGCCAAGACGCGAGAACGAAGGCGTAGCCATAGCTACGTCGAGATCGAGCAACGACGGCGAGCGGGATGCATCGCCGCTCGAATGG
>JAKSCH010000051.1 GCA_022360695.1 Gemmatimonadota bacterium | reverse complement strand
GAGGGGAAGGAACGGTCGCTGAACCAGCGCGATCGCGAGTGCGCTTCCCACGATGCCGGTGACGAGCAGGGCGAAGCTCACCCACCCTCTCGGTTTGTCCGCGGCTCCCGCGCCAGCATCCACGTCGTGCCTCGGTGTAGGCGATTCATGACAAACATTTTGCCCACAACGGCTTACGACCACGATCCAGCGTGGTGCGGTCCGCGTCGGGCCCGGGAGATGGAGCAGGGTGCGTGCCGTTACCGACTCGGCTCGGTACCCTCCCCGAGCCAGGTCTCCGGCACGAGCTCGCGCGCCACGACGCGGTATGCGGGTCGATAGCGCCCGGCGTACGCATCGCTATGGTGGACCGCATCGTGACCGGCCGCGTCGCGGGTCTCGAGATACGCGTCCACCGCCGATACGTCCCACGGGGGCTTCCCCTCGGACGCCAGGTTTCGCATCGCGTTCAGTGCACACCCGAGCGCCGCTCGATCGGCGTACCGACCGGACGCGGTCTCGCCGAACGCCTCGATCAGCCGCTCGGGGTCGTGCCCGCGAGTGAGAAACGGACGGAGGTGGACGCGTACGATCGCTCCGTCGGCTCCGAGGCGGTCGACCAAGGGCTCGGCGGGACCGTCCCCGAGCTCGGCGATCTCACGAGCGAGCCAATCGCGAGCCCCCGCGACATCGAGGACCACGTGCTCGCTCCCCATCGTCGCCTGGTGGAGGAGCTTGTAGAGGTCCGTGAGCTCTAACCCTTCGTATCGCGCCACGTGCTCGAGCGCGAGCGTCGACCAGCGCGCTTCGCCCTCGCACACCGAGCCCGCCGACGGCGCTCGCTCTGTGGGCGCGACGACGAGCACCCCGACCATGGCCACGGCTGACAGCGGCACGCGCCGCACGACGCTCACGTCGCCTCCGCCTCGCTTCGCTTCCATCTGCGCCACACGACGAAGTACACGCCGATGTTGAACGCGATGAGTAGGCAGCCGAGGACGAGCTGGATCCCGCGCGTGAGCCCACGCGGGTAGATGATCGGGATCAGATAGTGCTCGATGAACCCGCCCGAGTAGCCCGCAGCACCGCTCGCGCGACGAAGCGCGTTCTCGAGCGGGGTGAGCGGACAGATCCAGCCGAAGAGCTCGATGGCGCCGCCCCACGCCGCGGAGGGCAAGTGGAGCCAGGGGGCGCGCCGCCACCGGAGCGCGAGCAGACCACCGAACAGCACGAACACGATAAACGCGAAGTGGATGATGACCATGAGATCGGCGAGCAGGCGGTAGCCCAAGCTCAGGTCTCGCCGAGGTGGAGCTTGAGCCCGTCGTGGCTCGCCACGAACCCGAGCCGCTCGTAGAAGGCGAGCGCGTCGGGGCGTCTGCGATCGGTGGTGAGCTGCACCAGGTGACAGCCGCGTGCCCTGGCTCGCTCGATGGCCTCTTCGAACATCGCCCGCCCGACCCCGAGCGAGCGCAGCCGCGCCGCGACCCGGACTCCTTCGATCTGCGCGCGCCACCCGCCCTCGTAGGTCAAGTGCGGAAGAAACGAGAGCTGGAGCACGCCGACGACCTCGTCCTTAGACTCCGCCACCAACAACAGGTGGTTGTCGTCGGCCGAGATCGTCGCGAACGCGGCCCGGTACGCGTCCGAGACCTTCGCGTCGGAGCTCTCACGGGATGCCCCCAGGGGGTCATCGGCGAGGAGCGCGACGATCGCGGGTAGATCGTCTTCCGCGGCGAGTCGGAGCTCGACGGGTGGGATCGTCTCCGACGAGCCGCCATGGGTCACGCCCGACGCTCGAGCGCTTCGAGGATCCGTCGGTCGAAGTGACGGTTGATGCACCACACTAGTGTGGTGTATCAAAAGTCCCTTGCCATTCGAGCGGCGATGCATCCCGCTCGCCGGCGTTGCTCGATCTCGACGTAGCTATGGCTACGCCTTCGTTCTCGCGCCTTGGCGAGCGGGCGCCTCACCACTCTCGGTGGTC
>JAKSCH010000043.1 GCA_022360695.1 Gemmatimonadota bacterium | reverse complement strand
CGCAATTCTGCTGCGGCCCAATGTGATGCCGGAGCGCGGAGCGCGCACGAGCAAGCCGCCTCCGTCAGCAGCAATTGCTTGTCATACGGTGGCCCCTCGGGCTAGGTTACATGTAACCAGCGGATGGGAGCGTGATGTGTCAGATTCGAAGAAGCGGAAGGCCTCGCGCGACAAGGTGCGCCGACACCGTGAGCGGTTGCGTCAGCAAGGGCTGAGGCCGATTCAGATCTGGGTTCCCGACGTACGAGCGCCGACGTTTCAGGCAGAAGCGCGCCGGCAGGCTCTGGCTGTCGCGGAGAGCACCTACGCAGCCGCGGACCAAGATTTCATTGACGCCGTTTCGGACGCAGATGATGCATGAAACGGGGCGAGATCTGGACGATATCGGGAGGTGGTGACTACACCGGGAAACCGCGTCCCGCGGTGATCGTCCAAGACGACAACTTTGACGCGACTGCATCGGTCACGTTGTGCGCCTTTACATCGGATCCCACGGAAGCCCCTCTCTTCAGGGTGCGGATCCAACCCAGCGACATGAACGGACTGAGGTCGGAGAGCACGCTGATGGTCGACAAGCTGACCACGGTGCGACGGGAACGGGTGGGTTCCTTCATCGGACGGCTGGATGACGAAGACCTGCTGCGACTCAACCGCGCGATCCTCGTTTTCCTCGGTCTGGCTGGTTCACCTCGAACCTGAGACCGCTTGCGATCGCCGCCGTATAACGGACACGCAATTCTGCTGTGGACATCGTAGGTGGGGCGCGCGAAGCGCGCGAGGCTACTGCCGGGCCGCCAGCAGCAATCGCTTGTTATGCCTCAGCGGAGGGGCCACCGCTCCGGACTTCGTCTCTCATGTAGGCAGGCAAGTACCACCACCTCATGACCGTCGAAGACGTAGAAGACGGCATAGGGGAATCTCCGGAAGACGACCCGGCGTACCTCGCCATGGATCCGTTGGTAGATCTCCGGTGATTCAGCGATCGAAGCCAAGACGTCCAGGAAGGTCTTGTAGAAATCCCGATCCAACCCAGCGGCGCGGGCACCGTACCACGCCATCGCGTCGTCGAGCTCGGTCTCGACCTGTGGCCTGACCCGGATCGGGTAGGCCACCGCTACTCAGATTCCAGACGAGCTTTGACCTCGTCCCACGGCACGGCCGCGTGAGGATTGTTTCGGTGTTCCGCCAGGCGCTGATCCAGGATCTCCCGTTGCTCCTCCGTCAGCGGAAGATCCTCGGCGGTGGGCTGAAGGGTGTCCCAAATGGCCTGCACGAGCCGCACCCGCTCGGGAACGCTCAGACGCATGATCGCGTCCATGTCAATGTCTACCATGCACCGAATCTGGCTCGCCGTGGGGCTGCTCTCAAGCTTGGCCACCGCAGCCGTTGGAGAGAGCATCATACGGAAACTCATCAGGAGGGGCTGAGGCATAACGGATACGCAATTCTGCTGCGGCCCAAAGTG
>JAKSCH010000371.1 GCA_022360695.1 Gemmatimonadota bacterium | reverse complement strand
TAGCGCTCCACCTCGGCCACGATGTCGAGCACCCGTTCGTCGCCCGTGCGGAACACCTGCACGAAAGCGGTGGGCTGGCCGTTGTACGCCGTGATCAGATCGGTGTCCTCGAACCCGTCGCGGATCGTGGCCACGTCGCCGAGGCGGAGGACGGAGCCATCGAGGTTGGCCCGGACGATGACTTCCTCGAAATCCGAACGCGTGTAGTTCTGCCCTTCGACGCGTACGAGGATCTCCTCGCGATCCGTCTCGACGCTGCCACCGGGCAGGTCGAGGCTCCCGCGCCGCACGGCGAGCGCCAGCTCGTCGAGCGTGAGCCCGTAGCGCCGGAGCGCGTCCTTGGACACCTCGACCGAGACCTCGTATTCGCGCACGCCCGACACGCGGACCAGCGAGATCTCCGAGAGCGATCCGAGATCGTCCTTGACGCGGTTGGCGATCTCCTTGAGCGTGCGCTCCGCGACGTCGCCGTAGATCGCGATCTGGATCACGCGGCTCTGTGCCGTGAGCGCGACGACCTCCGGCTCCTCGGCATCGACCGGGAAGCTCGTGATGCGATCGATCTCGGCCTTGATCTCGTCGAGCGCACGCGCTTGGTCCGTCCCCAACGCGAGCTCGGCGAGCACCACGCCGACGTTCTCGGACGCGGACGAGGTGACGCGACGGACGCCGGTGATCCCGGCGATGCGATCCTCGATCCGCTGTACGATCGCCTGCTCGATCTCTTCCGGGGCGGCGCCGGGGTACTCGACCTGGATCTGGATCGTCTCGAGCGAGAACTCGGGGAAGACCTCTTGCCGGATGTTGAGCAGGCTGAGCAACCCGGCGACGACGATGAACACCATCAGGAGGTTGGCGGCGACTCCGTTCCGAGCCATCCACTCGACGGCGCGCTTCATCGACCGACCCCTTCTCCGGGCTCGCCCGACTCCTCGGTGCCGCCGGGTCCGGCTTCTTCGTCGGTCGCGCCGCCGAGCTCGCGGGCCGGAGGCGTCGCCCCCGGGGCGGTCTCGAGCGGCTGCGCCATCTGCACGGTCATGCCATCGGTGACGAACGGGAGCGCGGAGACGATGATCTGCGTGCCGGCCGAGATCGGGCCCATCACGAAGGCACGGTCCTCCACCTCCTGGATCAGCTCGACGGGCTGCATCACGAGCAGCGTGTCCGACCGCACGGTCCACACGACGCCGCCGTCGCGTACGGCCGCGGCCGGAACGATCGCGTAGCGGTCGAACGACGATCCCTCGATATCGGCGGTCGCATAACTCCCGATGAGGAGCGGTGGGCGATCCGGTTGGACCTCCGTCGGCTCGAACGGGCGCGGTACGCGGACCACGACGTCGACGGTGCGCGTCTGCTCGTCGAGCGCCGCTTCGGCCCGATCGACGTAGCCGGTCCACGCGTACTCGATCCCGCCGTACTCCGAACGGATCTCGACGGGGATCCGCGTACCTTCCTGACCGGCGCGTGTCTCCCAGAGCCGATCGATCAGCGCCGCCTCATCGTCGCTGAGCGGGATCACGATCTCGACCTCCCCGGTCGAGTACATGCTCCCGATGGCCTGCCCCGGACTCACGAACTGACCGAGGTCGACGGTCTCGTCGCGCACGATCCCATCGAACGGCGCGCGGATCCAGGTGCGTTCGAGCGCGAGCCGTGCATCCTCGAGACGCGCTTCCGCCGACTGGAGCGCCGCCTGCGCGGCGCGGAGCTGTGGCTCGCGGAGGACGAGCGCGCTCGCGTTCTCCGGATCGGGGTCGAGACCCTCGCGACGCGCGAGCCGCTCGTACTCATCGCGCGCGATCACGACTTCCTCCTCCGCCGTCAGGACGTCGACGCGACGCTGGGCGACTTCGGCGGACGCCGCTTCCACGGAGTTCTCGTAGTCCGCGGGATCGACGCGGAGCAGCGCCTGGCCCGCGGCGAACCGACCGCCGCTCACGAACGCCGAGGAGACCCACGTGACCCGTCCGCCGACCTGGGGCGCGACCGTGACTTCGGCGCTCGGCCGAACCGTGCCGCTCCCCCGGACCCGGATCGCGCCGCTCCCGATCTCGGCAGCGACCGTCGTGACCGTCGGGATCTGCCGAGGAGGCTCGAGCTCGGTTGGTGCCGCGCGGAAGGCGAACAACGCCGTGAATCCGAGCACGCCGACCGCGAGAACCAGCAACACCTGCTGCCAGGGCCGGAGCCCCGCGGGACGCCGGCCGCCGGCGCCACCGGTCTCAAGCTCGCCGTTCGGGAGGTCCTCGTCGCGGATTCCCGCGACCGGGTCGGGCGCGTCGTAGCTCGACATCGATTCGTCTTCCGTCCGTCTGCTGTCCATCGCCCTATCTGTTCTCCGGGACCACGGCCTCGGTGCGCCGGGGTCCTTCCAGTTCGTCTTCTGCCGGGACCCAGGTCCCGCCCAGTGCTCGGTGCACGGCGAGCCGCGCCTCCCCGACCCCGCGCTCCACCGCCGAGAGCGTCGTGCGGGCTCCGATCAGGTTCCGGCGCGCGTCGAGGTACGACACGTAGTCGCCTACGCCGCTCCGGTACCGTCTCAGCTGGTAGTCCAGCGAAGCCTGCGCTTCCGCTACCTGGTCGAGAACCCGCGCGTAGCGTTCCCGCTCGTTGTCGAGTCGGAAGAGGCTCGTACGCACTTCGTGGTAGGCTTGAAGGACGGTACGTACGTAGGCGATGATGAGCTGATCGTACTGCGCTTCGGCGACGCCGAGGTTCGCGCGCAGCCGTCCACCCTGGAACAGCGGCGCGACGATGCCCCCGACCAGGTTGAGGAACCACTGGTCGGCGCGGAAGAGATCGTCCGGGTCGCTCGACTGGAATCCCACCGACCCGTTCAGCGAGATCGTGGGCAGCAGCTCGGCGCGCCGCGCGCCCACCCGCAACCGCGCGGCCTCGAGCCGCTCGAACGCCGCCAGCACATCCGGGCGACGCTCGAGCAGACGCACGGGTAGCCCGGCCGAGATCGGCGAGGTGTCCACGGTCGGGGACGGCTCGTCGAGCAAGACGTCGTCCACGCGTCCGGCGTACCGACCGAGGATCAGCGCGAGCCGACCCTCCGCATCCGTAACCTGCGTTCGAAGACCGGGGAGCTCGGACTGCGCGGTCCGATACTCTTGTCGGATCGAGTAGAGCTCGAAGGAGTTCGTGAGCCCGGCGCGGTACCGTTCCTCGGTGAGCTCGGCCCGCTCGCGGAGCACGTCGATGTTCTCCTCGGAGAGCGTTAGCTGGCTCCGCAACGCGGCGAGCTCGAGATATGTCGCGCTCGTCGAGGCGATCACCGTCAACCGAGCGGTCTCGAGGTCGGCGCGCGACGCGAGGAAGTCGTAGATCGACGCGCTCGTCTCGTTCCGGAGACGTCCCC
>JAKSCH010000078.1 GCA_022360695.1 Gemmatimonadota bacterium | reverse complement strand
TGTCGCTGGCCGAGGCGCCGAAGCGATGGTCGGAGAACATCCCTGCCCGCGAGGTCGAGGGCTTCGAGGTGATGCAGGACTCGATCTCGCGAGCGCGCTTCATCGCCGACGCGGACGTCTTGCTCCGGCAACTTTCGGAACCGAGCGATCGTACGGACATCGACGGGACCGACATCCTGTCGACGTTGCACGACGTCGCAGCGGAGCTCCGGGCCTACCCGGAGCACGTCGCGACCTTGTATCTTTTTTCGGACATGCTCCAGTCAAACCGGCAGATCGACATGGAGGGCCTGCGCAGAATGCCCCCGGCCGGGTGGGTGGAGGAGGCCAAGAGCGACGGGAGACTCCCGGATCTCACCGGCCTTTGCGTCGTGGTGGTGGGAGCGCGCGTCGACACGGAGGCGGCGCAGCGCGTGAAGTCGTTCTGGACGAAGTACTTCGGTGCTACAGGTGCCAACCTTCAGGACCGAAACTACGTCCTACGCCCGGTGCGATTACCGTCGTTGCCCTGCGCATGAGCGGGACGGACGGGCGCCGAGCCAGACCTCAAAGAGGGTAGGGACCATGAACCGCAAGATGATCTATTCACTGCTGATCGTCATCCTCGCTATCTATCTCATCGTCTACTACACGGGCTGACGTATCCTCGTGCGCCTTCGGGCGTGCGAGCGAGATGGCCGGCGCGCGCGCCGCGCCGTCGTACAGACCAAAGCAGTATCGACCGGCGTCGGGGCCCTCTCGGGGTGCCGGCGTCGTTGTCATCCTACCCGAGAACGTGCAACCGAGCGGACCCGCGACGCTTCGAGGTTCGCCATCCAGGGGAGCGCATATGGAGCAGACGCTCGAGGGCGTGGTACGAGCCTGGGACGGAGACGGCGTGTTCAGCGCGTACGACGCTCGATCGGAGAGCTGGGTCTTCATCGCGATTCACGACACGCGTCTCGGACCGGCCTCGGGCGGCACCCGTCTCGAGCGTTACGATCGACCGGTCGATGGTCTGATCGACGCGCTGCGGCTCGCGGAGGGCATGACGTACAAGTGGGCCGGCGCGGAGATGCCGTACGGCGGTGGGAAGGCGGTGATCGCCCGATCGCGCTCGCTCGACGCCGACGAGCGCGACGCCCTCCTCGATTTCTACGCCGCACGCCTCGTCTCGCTACGGGGCGCTTTCCAGACGGGCGTGGACATGGGTACCACGCCCGAGGACATGTCACGGATCGGGACGATCTCCGGGCACGCCGTAGGCGTCAGCCCGGACCGCACCGAGGACCCCGGCCCCTACACCGCCCTCGGGGTGTTCGTGGGGATCCGCGCCGCGCTCGCCCATCGCTTCGGCTCCCCGGACGTCGCGGGACGCTCGATCCTCGTCCAGGGGGTCGGCGACGTCGGGCTCCCGCTCGCCGAGCAGCTTTCCGAAGCGGGCGCCGATGTCCGTCTCGTCGATCTCGATGACGCCGTCGCGAGCGCGGCGGCGGCCCGCACCGGCGCCGCGGTGGTGTCGGCGGACGAGATGTGGAGCCAGGATGTCGACGTGTACGCGCCGTGCGCCGTGGGCGCGACGCTCAACCCGGACACGATCCCGCGGCTGCGGTGCGAGATCGTGGCCGGATCGGCCAACAACCAGCTCCTGACGCCGCGCGATGGAGGGGCGCTCCACGACCGCGGCATCCTCTACGCTCCCGACTACGTGATCAACGCGGGGGGCGCGATCGCCCTCGGTCGCATCCACCTCGGCGAGCGGGACGAGGAGACGCTGCTCGATCACGTGCGCCGGATCGAGGGACGGCTCTCGGAGATCTTCGCGGAGGCGGCGCGGGCCGACGAGTCCCCCGTCGTGGCCGCCCACGGACGCGCGGAACGCTATCTCGAAGCGCATGACTGACTCGCTCCACGACCTGGAGCTCGTGATCCGTTCTCGGGATGGCGACACCACGCGTTCACCCCGTACGGCCCCGACTAGAGCTCGGTGGCGATCTCGCCCAGCGGTTTCTTCCGGATGTCGGGAACGAGCGCGTCGTCCGCCGGATAGCCCACCACGAGCAGCAGGAACGGGCGCTCGTTCTTCGGGCGTCCGAGGATCTCGTTCAAGAAGCCCATGGGGCTCGGGGTGTGCGTGAGCGTGGCGAGACCCGCGCGGTGCAGCCCGGTGATGAGCATGCCCGTGGCGATCCCGACCGACTCCTGGACGTAGTAGTTCTTGATCTTCTCGCCGTCCCGGAGCGAATAGCTCTCCGCGAAGATCGCGATGAGGACGGGCGCCGTCTCGAGGAACGGCTTGTGCTCATCGGTGCCGAGCGCGGCCAGGGCCTCCAGCCATTCGGGGGGCGCGCGATTCCGATAGAAGTCGCGCTCCTCCTCCTCGGCCGCCTCCCGGATCTTCGCCTTGACGTCCGGATCGCGGACGACCACGAAGTGCCATGGCTGCATGTTTGCGCCGTTGGGTGCCGTTCCCGCCGCCTCGATACATGCATCGATCACGTCCGGTGGCACCGCTTCGTCCGAATACTCACGCACGGTGCGGCGTCGACGGAGGTCGTCGCGGAACGCGCGAGCCCGCTCCACCATCTCGTCCTCCGCGCGACGCTGAAACGTCGTGAGCGGTACCGGTCGGTACGATGTCGCCACGTTAACCCTCCGTCGACGGCGCGCCGATCGCCGCGCGGATACGGTGGATCTGCTCGAGGTGCACGCGATCGTGCGCAGCGATCAGCGCCAGGACCGTCCGGAGCGACTCCCGGCCGCGCTCCGCGTGGACGGCGGCTCGGTCCAAGGCCGCATCGGACAGGACGGCGACGAGCCGAAGATTGGCGACCCGGAGCGCGCGCAGCACCTCCAGCGCCTCCTCGAGGGTGTTCTCCGCGGTCCAGAGCGTACGAGCCCAGGCGTCTTGGTTCATCGCCGGCAAGGTCGGCTCGTCGTCCACCAGGATGTGACGGATCCGGTTCGCCTGGACCAGCTCGACGTCCGCCAGGTGACGAATCACGTCCAGGATCGACCACTTCCCCTCGCGCTCCGGCGCTCGCAGCTGCTCCTCGTCGAGACCGACCAGCGTCCGCGGCAAGCGCTCGAACAGCGCCGACAGCTCCTGGATCGGGTCAGCGCCGTCCAACCGCTCGATCAGCGCGTCGCGGTAGGAGGGGTCGTTCCCCGTCGTCAGGGTGCCTTCGCTCACCGGATACCGACCTGTCCCCGGACGGACTCGATCAAGCGGTCCGAGTCGAAGCCGACGCCATCCTTGAAGACGATCGCCGTCTGCTTGATCGACGTCGGGTCCGACGCCAGATCGCCGCGGAGCACGACCAGGTCGGCCACCTTGCCGACCTCGACGGTGCCCAGCTCGTCGTCGATACCGAGGATCCGGGCGCCGTTCGCGGTCATGATCCGTACGATCGTCGGCGCATCGAACCCGGCTTCGGCGAGCAGCTCGTAGTTCCGCTGGTCACCGAAGCCCGCGATCGCGCCCCCGATCCCGGTCGGGTCGACGCCCGCCGCGAGCAGTCCCCCGGCCTCGACGAACCCGCGCTCGAACGCCATCCCCTTCTGGAAGTGCGCTTCGGTCATCGGCCACTGATCGGCGCCCTCGATCTGCTCGACCATTTGCAGATACGCCTCGCGCACCTCCGGCGCCATCGCCTCGAGCGTCCGCTCGTCGCGCACGCTTCGCCCCTTGATCATCGGCTCGATCACGGACAGCGTCGAGGTCATGCCGACGCCGGCCTCCACCATCTTGAGCACCACGGCTCGGGCGG
>JAKSCH010000074.1 GCA_022360695.1 Gemmatimonadota bacterium | reverse complement strand
TCTATGCCGCGTTTGCCGTGACGGCCCCGCCGGTCGCCGCCGCCGAGCGACTCGAGACCCGCCTGGTCGGTTAGCCCACCCCCCTCTCGCGGCGCCGTGATCGTCTTGCCAGATATTTAAGTATCTACTTAAATATAGTCATGACCCGTTCGATCGGCCCCGGAGCCGCCGCGCTCCGCACGGCGACGGAACCGAGACGTCTCCAGATTCTGGAGCTCATCTGGGATCGCGAGTCGAGCGTGAGCGAGATCGCGGCGCAGCTTCCGGTCTCGATCGCCGCCGTCTCGCAGCATCTCGCGAAGCTTCGCGACGCGGGGCTCGTCCGAGCGCGGCGTGAGGGGCGGCAACGGTTCTATCGAGCGACGAAGGAGGACATGGGCTCGTTGGCGATCGTGCTGGAGGCCTTCTGGCGTGACCGTCTCGGAGCACTCAAGCGGACGGCGGAAGCGGCCGAGCGGGAGCTCGACGCGGATGCCGCGCGACGACCCCGGCCCGAGGGCCAGAAAGGACCCGGATCTTGAACGCATCTATGGATGCCCTGGTGGATGTGAGCGTCACGATCGAGGCGCGACCGGAGACGGTATGGAGCATCATCTCCACCCCCGAGGGCTTCTCCGACTGGATGGATGGCGTGGTTCGATTCGAGCCGCTCGAGGGCAGCCCGTTCCGCGCCGAGTTCCCGAGCTTCGCGACCGTCATCAGCGGCGAGGTCGAGACCTTCGACGCGGAGGCCCGGCGTCTCACCCTCACGTGGGGCGTGGAATCGGGTCCACAGGCCGAGTCGTTCCCGGCGGGTTCGTCGCTCGTCGACATCCAGGTACTCGACGATCGCGAGGGCTGCCGCGTGCAGCTTCGGCACACGCGGCTTCCGTCCGACATGGAGGTCGAGCAGCACGCGCAAGGCTGGAGATTCCACCTCAGCCGCATGGCGCTCAAAGCGAATCGAAGCGAGCTCGACGGCTCGCTGTCCGCTTCGCTCGAGGGGTGGTTCGCGGCATGGAACGAGCCCGACGAGACCGCTCGCCTGGCGCTTCTCCAGGGCTGCTGCGACGACGAGATCGAGTTTCGCGACGAGTGGTCCAGCACCCGAGGTGTAGAGCTCCTCAGCCTGCACATCTCGAACTCCCTGCGCTTCATGCCCGGCTGGCGGCTCGAGCCGAGCGGCGAGCCGCGCGTATGTCGCGGTGAGGCGCTGTTCGACTGGCGGAGCGACGGCCCGAGCGGCGAGGTGGTGGAGGGCACGAACCACGCGCGGGTGGGCTTCGACGGGCGGCTCCGGCGTGTCACCGGCTTTCCGAACCCGTGACGGAGATGTGACCGTCCGGGTCTAGGCTCTGGTCCATACCGTACCGCTTCCGCGCGTTCTCTCGGCGGAGGTATCGAGGCCCGTGATGAGCCCGTGAGAAGATCGCATCTCCCATGACCCGAGTATGGACATGTCGCGCAAAGAAATCGCCGTGGCGTTCGTCGCCGCGGCACTCACCGCCGGGACGCTGACGGCGTTAGCCCTTCTCGCCGTCCACGTCTGACTCGTCGGCGATCGATTCGAGTGCCAACCGACAGCAGAGCGAGCCCCGCGCGGCGCCGGTCGCCAGGCGCTCCGCGGGCCCCCAACTCCAGTCCGCGTATTGCGTGACGTCGTCGGCGCGACCGGGTACGCGCGGCGTGCCGCGGACCAAGCTCGCGCCGAGCAGCCGCATCTCGAGCCGGTAACCGGGCCGGTCGGCCGACCCCGTCGCGAGCTCGGGGCCGGGGCGGAGCTCGACGTTCAGCTTGTCTCGGCCGATCCGCTCGACCACGTCGCGCTCGCGCTCTCCGTCGCGGAACGACCCGGCGGGGAGCCCCCAGACGCCGGGGAGCTCGCCGTCGTCCGGTGGACGCCGGACGAGCAGCCAGCGCCTCGGATCGTCCGCGCTCGGATCGACGACGACGAGCGCGACCGACCGCTTCGCCCGCGTGCGCCGGGCAGGCGCATCGTCGGCCGCGCGCCGGCTCGGATCAGGGCTCGGCACGCGCACGCAACCAGGCCTCGGCGCGGTCGAACCGGGCGGTGAGCTTCGGGATCGAGGCGGCGCCGTATCCGACCTCGAGACGAGCCCGGGCGCGCTCGAGCGCGATCAGCAGATCGGTGGCCGCGGCACGGGCGGCCGCCGCGTCCGTGCTCCCGCGCTCGCCGATCCAGACCGGGCCCGTGTGCGCGAACGGGTAGTTCGCCATCGCGGGCCAGGCGGCGGGCCCGCCGACCGCGCGCGCGGCGACCCAGCCGCCCTCCGGCAGCTCGAGCTCCCCCGCGTGGCGGGCGGAGCCCGACCCGGCCGGACCCTCGGCGGACCAGACCACGTCCCCGTTCACCAGCACCTCCACGCGCTCGACGGCGTTCGCGGACGCCAGGTCCAGCGACCACGTGGCGTTCCCGCTCGGGACGCTTCCGCCGGGCATCGCGCCGCCGATCCGAAAGTCCAGCATGGGTCCGTTGGTGACGAAGCTGCGCCCCTCGGCGAGGGCGCTCAGATATGCGGGCCAGCTCAGCGCGCCACCGGTGTGCGCGTAGACCCGCGCCGTTCCCACGGCCATCGTCCGATAGAAGTCGGTCATGACGTCCGTCCCGGCGGAGGGCGCGATGGGGACGCCCACGTTCAGCAGTCGGTGCCAGACGGCGGCCGTGCTCACCTCATCGCTCCACAGACAGACGACCTCGAGCGCGTCGAGATCACCGAGCACGGCGTCCGCGATCAGCTCGATGGGGATGCTGGACGCCAACTGCTCCCACGACGCCTCCTCCCAGGGTGTCGCTCGTTCGACCCCGCGCGGCGTCACCGGATGCACGTAGTATCCGATCCCACCCTGACCGCGGGCGTGCTCGAGCGCCTCGGCGTTCTCCCGATCGTCGGCGCCGTAGACTTGATACCCGGGACCCCATACCCAGGGCCAGAAGAGCCGGTCGATCCCGATGAGCCCGAGGTGCCCCAGGAAGTGCGAGCGGATCTCCTGCCCGAACCGGATGAGCGGCGTCCGGTCGGAGGTCCGCCAGCCCCAGAGATCCTGGTCTTCGAACCGGTTGTGCAGGTTGGCGAGTAGCGGCGTGGCCACGTCGAGCGCCTCGCCCTCCATCATCGGGATGAGATCCGAAGGCGACAGATCGTAGAGTCCGCCGTAATTCAGATGGAAGTGGTGCTCTCCCGAGATCCACCCGTTCGCCCGGGCGTCCCACACGGGCTCCAGGACGAGCTCGACTTCGGTCACGTACTGCGGGACGAGCTCCACGGTCCTCGTCGCCTCCGGCGTGGCGAGCCCGCGGACGGCCGCCACGGTCGCCGAGCCGACCGGGAGGGTCAGCTCCACCACGCCCGGAGAGTAGAAGAACACGCGTCCGTTCTGACCATCGAACCTCGGCACCGATCCGGTCGCGAGCGCGGGGTGCCCGTCGCGGTCGATCGCGTTGAGCCGGGCCGGCACCGGCGCCCCGCCGGGCTCGAGCGTCGTGCGCACGCGAAGCGTCGCGGTAGGCTCCCCCCAATCCCACGTCCGCACCGGCACGTCTTCCGCTTCCCCCCCGACCGCGCGGATCCGTCGTAGCCGCACCCGCTCGTCCGCATCCGCTTCCGCGAAGTAGATCCACTCCCCCGTCGGATCCCACGCGGGGGTGAGCGGAAGCCCTCCACCGCGGAGGAGGATCGATGGGCCCGGCTCGTCGAGGAGCGCCAACCGGAGACCCCAACCGTCCTCGCCGGGCCAGTTGACGGCGACGGTCGAGCCATCCGGGCTCAACGCGGGACGCGCCATCGAGGCGATCCGCCCCTCGAGGATCGTGACGGGCGGACCGCCGGACGCGGGGAGCCACTCGACGCGATCGCTGCCTCGCTTCGCCAGATACAGGAGGCCTTCGGCGCTCGGCTGCGGCCGGAGCTCGATCCCGCGGTCGGTCGTCAGGCGCGTCCGCGCCCCTCCGTCGACGGTGACCGACCAGAGATCGAGATCCCCCTCGACCGCGGAGGAGAAGAAGAGCCGCGACCCATCCGGTGAGAAGACCGGGTCGAGCTCGAGCCGTTCCGTGCCGATCGTCCCGAGCTCGGCACCGCTCGCCGCGTTCGCGATCACGATCTGTGTATCGGAACCATCGTCGCGGACGAACGCCAGGAGCCGCCCATCGGGCGACCAGGCGGGTCTCGAGTCGACCTCGGCGCCGCGCGTCAGACGGGTCGCCGTCCCCGTCGCCAGATCGAGGATCCAGATCCAGCCGCGCGCCGCGAACGCGACGCGCGCGCCGTCCGGGGCGGGCGCCGGGTCGATCGGGCCCTCGGTGAGAAACGGCAGCTCGTACCCTTCGAGATACACGTGGTGGTTGTACCCCTCGACCTTGGGATATCGGTTGCTCCACTGGCCGAGCGCGACGGCCGGGGCGAGGGAGGAAACGAGCGCGACGAGCGCGAGGCGGATCGCGATCTGCCTTGGGCGGAGGGACATGGCGCATCCTGGCACGGGTCGTGACGGGGCTTCGGTCCTGGATGGGGCGCTCGCGACCGGGATGCGTCAAGAGTCGTCCGTCGGGGACCCGTCGAAACCACGGTTTCACCGCGCGACAGGAGTGAGGACGAAGCGTGCGCAACGTGCGGAAAATCGCCGTTTCTGGTGGCATTACGATCGCCATCGCGCTCCAGATCGGCACCCAGGTGTTCGAGACGGACGCGACGTTCTGGCCGTTCACGCCGTACCACATGTATTCCGACGCGTTCGGGCCGGGCTCCACGTTCGCCATGTACGAGCTCCGCGCCGTTACCGCTACGCCGGAGGACTCGGGACGGGTCGTCACGAACCTCGACGCCAGCATACCGCGGTATCGCTTCGAGAGGATCCTCGCCGCCGCGGCGGACGGGCAGGAGCACATCCTGAACCCGGAGCCGGATGGCGCGGCGCGGCTGTTGGCCGCGAACGTCGCGGAGCTCGGACCCTACGAGACCGTGGAGCTGTGGGAGCGCAGATACGAGATCGGACCGAAGGGGCTCGTGACTCGTGACGCGCCGCGGACGCTGGTGCGCGCGTGGCCCGTCCAATGAGGGGCGGCGACGGCGCGTTTCGTCTCCCGAGCGCCAAGGCGACGTGCACCCTCCTCGGGGCGGGCCTCCTCCTGTGGATCGCGTTCGCGTACGGGGTCTTCCCCTGGCTGCTCGAGCGTTCCTATCGCGGCGAGGGTCTCTCGATCCTGACCGCCGCGATGGGGAATCGGGATCAGACGTCGGTGGATCGGTACCTGGATCGATGGGCCGAGCTCGCCGACGCGGGCGTGTTCACGCTGATCGGCGCGATCGTGTTCGCGGCCATTTGGGCTCGGCGCGGATTGAACCTGGACCGTCACTGGTTCACGCCGGGCCGACTGAGCGACCTCGCGCTCGCTCGAATCGCGTGCGTCGGGTTCCAGCTCTTTCTGCTCGTCTTCCCGAGCTTCCCGGGGTGCTCGGGGTGCAGCCTCGACTACCAGCTCGCGCTCACGGGGGCCGAGGCGTCCGAGTACGGGCCGCTGCTGTCGCTCAAGGCGTTGCTGGCACCGTTCGGGTGGGGGACGCGCCCCGACATGGCGTTCCTCGAGACGATCAAGATCATCGGAATCGCGAGCGGCACGCTCGCGCTGCTCGGCCTGCTCGGGCGATGGAGCGTCCTCGGACTCGCCTGGGCGGCCACGACGTTGGTGGCGCATTCCTACTCGTACGGCGAGTACCACCACGCCGAGGGATTGCTGCTCATCACTCTGTGGGCCCTCGGGCTCTCTCCCAGCCACCGGGCGCGGACGCTCCTCGGGTGGCTACGCGCTCGAGGCGGGCGCGGAGAGACCCTCGGGGGTGCGACGGACGCCTTCGCGACGTGGCCGCTTCGGCTGACCCAGTGGCTCTTCGCGGCGAGCTACTTCGACGCGGGCGCCTCGAAGCTGCTCACCAGCGGCGTCGCCTGGTTCCAACCGACCACGCTCGCGTACTACTTCGCGCGCGACGGGATCGAGCGCGGTTTCCCGGTCGGCGTGTGGTTGTCCGAGCATACGGCGCTCCTCTCGCTCGCCGCCATCGCCGCGGTCGGGCTCGAGCTCGCGTTCTTCCTCGCCGTGCTCATGCCTCGCCTGGCACCCGCGTTCGTGGTGGCGATGACCGGGTTGCACGCGTCCATCTACGTGGCGCAGGCCGCTCCCTTCCCCCAGCACATCGTGCTGTTGTGGGTGGCGTTTCTCCCGGCGCTGCGCCGCTACGGGGCGACGCTACCCTGGCGAGGGACGGAGCGATCGACCATCGAGCGAACGCTCGCGGCCGAGGCTCCGGGATAGGTCGGCCGGACCGGACTCGGCTCGCTCGTCGAAGTCGCGTCCACAGGAAGGCTGCCGAAGAACCCTAGCGGGTCGCGCTCCAGCCGCCGGTCACCAGGATCGTGTCGATTCGGGCGTCCATCTGGATCACGAGATCCACGTCCACCTGTCCGCCCATCCAATTGCCGTCCACCGTCCCCGTGTTCCTCACCGTCTCCGCGTCGAGGTTGAACGAGATCCGATTCCCGCTGAGCGTCCCGCCGACGACGGTCCCCTGACCGAAGTCGACGAGCTGCGTTTGGCCGTTCAGATCACACAGGAGCTGCGCGTTCTCGTAGGTGCCGAGGAACGTCGCGCTCGTGCCCGGCAGGAACATGTCGAGCGTGTAGTCGCATTCCACGGGCGACGCGAGAAAGGTGCCGATCAGGTCGTTGGCCACGTAGGACCAGCCGCCGGTGATGTTCGCGGGCTCGAATAGAGGGCCGGTTGCATCGTCCGAGCCGCACGCGGCGAGCGTCAGCGCGAGCGCGATCAGGGCGGGTCGTCCGCGGGTCCTATCCATGGAGATCCATGACGTGAAGGTACCGGCCGTCCACGTCCGGCGCCGACCGAGGCGCGCTCGGCGACCTCGAAGACCGCCGGGCCGAGCTCGACGCGCGTCGCGTAGGCGTTGGGTGCCGGGATGTCTCGTCCCTCGTGGTGCAGCCCGAGGACGTGGAACTCCACCACCGCTCGCATCTGTCGCTCGACCTGCTCGCGCGTTCGTGCGCTCGTGACGCAACCATCGAGATCGGGCACCTGGGCCCGGTAGCCGTTTTCCGTGCGCTGCACCACGAGCAGATAGTCCACATCCCCTCCGATCCGAACCGCGTTGGCCCCCGAAGTGTGCCGGCGAGCGTCGGAAGGGTCGCGTGATCCATCAACCGGACGTCAATACACCACCGACGTGCCCGACCCGTGCGGGTGAACTCCTGCCGCGTTTTCGCTTCCGGGTGCCGGCCGAGCGGCGGACCCGGTGACGCGCGCGTCAGCCCTCGCGCAGCACGACCGCCGGCTCGGTGCGCGCGGCGCGGCGCGCCGGCAGCCAGCACGCGAGCGTCGCGACGAGCAACAGCGCGATCGGAACGATCGTGAAGGTCGCGGCGTCGCGGGGAGGCACGCCGAACAACAGCGTCTCGAGAAACCTCGTACCGACGAGTGCCGCCCCCAGCCCGATCGCGAGACCCGACCCGACGAGCGCGAGGCCGTTCCGCAACACGAGCCCCGCGATGTCCGGTCGTCCCGCGCCCAACGCCATCCGCACGCCGATCTCGCGTCTACGTTGACTCACGGAGTACGCGAGCACCCCATAGAGCCCCACGGCGCCGAGGAGCAGCGCGAGCCCGGCAAACGTCGCCATCAGTTGCATGGCGAACCGGTTTCGGGCGCGACTCTCCGCGTACAGGCCCACGACCGGCTCGAAACGCTCGAGCACGAGCGACCGATCGTAGGACCACAGGGCCTGCTCGACCGCGGCCCGCGCGGGTGGCCGCGCGGATCGGATCAGAAACGTCTGCCACGTCATCCAGTCCCAGTCCTTCTGCGCGTAGGGGATGTAGAAGACGGGCTCGGGCTCCGCCGCGCCCCGGTGCCGCGTGTCCGCCACCACGCCCACGATCTCTCGCCAGGGGCCCTCCGGACCGACGGTGCTGATCCGGTGTCCGATCGGATCCCGACCCGACCAGTGGAGCGTCGCGAGCCGCTCGTTGACGACGATCGTGCCGGCCGCGTCGGTCGCGTCCTCGCGGCCGAAGACGCGACCGCGGATCACCGGTTGTCGCATCGTCTCGAAGTAGCCGGGCGTCACGGCCCGGAGCTGGATCGCGTCTTCGGTCGGGTCGGGGCCGGAGCGAGGCTGGCCCTCGACCGCGTAGGCGAACGTCATCCGGTACCCGACCACCGGGGGCTCGGAGGTCGCGCTCACCGCGGTGACGCCGGGCAGCGACGCGAGATCGTCGCGAAGCGGCTCGAACAACGCCCCCTGCTCGGCCCAGGTCGGGTACGACGGCTGCGGGAGTCGAACGGTGGCCGCGGTCAGCCCCTCCGGCTCGTAGCCGTAGTCGACGCGCTGGTATTCGATCATCGATCGAACGAGGAGCCCGGCCCCGATCAGGAGCAGCGACGAGAGCGCGATCTCGGTCACGAGGATCCCGGAGCGAAGCCGGCTTTGCGAGCGGCTACCGGCGCTCCCCCGTCGTCCCTCCCGGAGCACGGCGGCGGGATCGACGCGGGTCGTGCGGAGCGACGGAACGAGCCCGAACAACAGCGTGCTCCCGAGCGTCGCGATGATCGCGAACGTCAGCACCGATCCGTCGAGGCGCACGGTCGCGAGAAGCGGGATGTCGTCCGGCGCGATGACGATGAAGAGCCGGGTGAGCGCGGCGGCCAACGCGACGCCGAGGACGCCACCGGCGACCGCCAGGGCCGCGCTCTCCACGAACGTGCGGCGTAGGAGACGGGCCCGCCCCGCCCCCAACGCGCTGCGCACGGCCAGCTCGCGTCCATGCGCCGTGAATCGCGCCAGCATGAGGTTGGCGAGGTTGGCGCACGCGACCAGCAGCACGATCGCGACGACGGCGAGCAGGATGACGACGAGCGGTCGGACCGAGCCGGTGAGGTCGGCGTGAAACGTCTCCACGCTCGCGCGCCAGTTCGTCATCTGTTCCGGGTACGCCAGCTCGAGTCGGGCCGAGATGGCGTCGAGCTCCGCGTCGGCGCGCTCGACGCTGACACCCGGCGCCAGCCGCCCCACCCCGTACCACTGGTGAGCGTTCCGGTCCTGCCCCTCGCTCGATGACGCGAAGCGGAGACTCAGCCACACCTGAACGTCGTGATCCGGGAACGCGAAGCGAGGGCCCATGACGCCGACCACCTCGTGGTCCTGGTCGTCGAGCGTGATCGTGCGACCGATCACGTCGTCGTCTCCGCCGAACCGGGTCTGCCAGAATCCCCAGCTGAGCACGGCCAACCGCGGCGCACCCGGCTCGCCCTCCTCTTCGGCGAACAGCCGGCCCACGGCCGGCGGGACCCCCAGCGCGCGAAAGGCCGCGGGGGTCATCCACACGGTCTCCACCTGCTGCGGCGGCGCGTCCGGTTCGGTCATGACGAGGGGGAGCTGGAAGCTGTAGGCGCCGAGCTCCGAGAAGCTCTCGGCTTCGTTTCGCCAGTCGATGTAGGTCGCGGAGGAGACGTGGTTCCGACCGCCGATCGTGAGCCCGGTCTCCGCGGCGTGGATCACGCGATCTGGGTCGGGGAACGGCAGATCTCGAAACAGGACCGCGTTCGCGACGCTGAACACGCTGGTGTTCGCGCCGATCGCCAGGGCCAGGGTCAGGACCGCGACCGTCGTGAACCCCGGTGCCGCCCGGAGGCTGCGACCCGCTTCCTTCGCGTCGCGCACGACCTCCTCGGACCACCGCAGCAGCCGCAGCCCGCGCTCGCGACGACGGACCGCCGGCTCGAGCGCTCGCCGGGCGGCCCGTACGTCCCCGAACTCCCGTCTCGCCTGCGCCCGCGCCTCGTCCGCCGTCAGCCCCGCCGCCTCGAGCTCGGCCGCCCGAGCGTCCAGGTGGAACCGGATCTCCTCACCGACGTCCTCGGCGGCTTGGCGCCCGATCGCGCGCGGCACCCGAAGGACGCGGCGCCAGCCCGCGTTCACGAGACGCTTCCCGCGCCGCGAGCGTCGAGCACGCTCGTCACGGCGCGCACGTATCGTCGCACGGCCGTGGCTTGCGTCCGCAGCTGCGCTCGCCCGCGGTCCGTGAGCCGGTAGAACTTGGCCCGACGGTTGTTCTCGGACCGACCCCACTCCGACTCCAGCCAACCGCGTCGCTCGAGTCGATGGAGCGCCTGGTAGAGCGCCGCGTCTTCGATATCGAGCGTGCCGCCGGTCCGGCGACGAATCCACCGGGACACGCCGTATCCATGCATCGGACCCCACGACAGGGTCTTGAGCACCAGCACGTCGAGCGTCCCGCGAAGCAGTGTCAGCGAGTCGGTCACATCGGATGATCGTGGGGGCACGGCTCCTCCTCGGGTTACCCCTAAGATACTGTGGGGACGAAAAGGGTTGTCACACGCCGGGTCGGGCTGCGAACCTCGAGAGACCGATCCCCCGTATGGAGGGCGCGCGGTGCGGCGCCCGCTCTCCCCGGGGGGCGTCGGGACGCGACGGTCCGATCGACCGGCGCCGCGGGGGACGACGCACGGAGCGAAAGGAACGACGATGCGACGGATCGGCTCATGCCTGGCGGCGCTCGCCCTGGCGCTGAGCGTCACCGATCTCGGGGCGCAGGACCTCCTGGTGGTCGGTGGCCACGTCGTCGACGTCGAGTCCCGTTCCGTACGGACCGAGAACCTGCTGATCTCGGACGGCGAGATCGTCGGCACGCCGACCGACGTCCCCGCGGGATTCGACGGCGAGATCGTCGATGCGTCCGGACGGTGGGTCCTGCCGGGGCTCGTCGATCTCCACACGCACTCGTTCGGGAACCGGGCGCCCGTGGAGGGCGCGATGGAGTTCGCGGGCACCGTCGTGACGTCGCAACGGATGCTGTACGCCGGCGTGACCGCCTTCCTCGATCTGTTCGGTCTCGAGGACCAGATCTTCTTCATGCGGGACGCGCAGCGCGAGAATCCGACGCCGGGTGCCGACATTCACGCGGCCGGTCCCTGCCTCACGGCCCCGGAGGGACACTGCTCGGAGTACGGGATCCCGACGCGCTTGATGAGCACCCCGGACGAGGCGCGCGAGCAGGTGGAGGAGCTCGCCGCCAAGGATCCGGACGTGGTCAAGATCGTCTATGCGCCCGCCGGTCGGATGCCATCGGTGGATCGCGCGACGATGACCGCCGCCGTGCTCGCCGCCTCGTCTCACGGGATCCCGACGGTGATCCACGTTCAAGATTGGGACGACATCCGCCACGCCGCTCTGGCGGGCGCGACCGCGGTGACCCACGTGCCCGAAGAAGACGTTATCCCCGACGACGTGCTCGCGCTGATGGCCGAGCGCGGGGTCGCGAGCATCCCGACCCTCGCGGTGCACCTCGGCGTGTCGGGCCTGACGACCCACCCCGAGTGGCTCGACTCGCCGCTCGCCGTGGGCGTGACGTCGGCGTCGATCCGGGATGCGTATCGGTCCTCGGAGATCACGCCGGGCGCCCGACGCTGGCGCGACCGACAGATCGAGACCGGCCCGACGATCCTGGAGTCGGTTCGGCGGATGCACGAGTCCGGAATCCGGGTCTTGGTCGGCACGGATTCGGGGAACCCGGGGACGATCCAGGGCTGGTCGGTGCACCACGAGCTCATGAAGCTCGTCGCCGCCGGGCTCGACCCGTGGGACGCGCTCGCCGCGGGGACGACGAACGCGGCGGCGTTCCTCGATCGCGCGTACGGCGTCGGGATCGGCGACGCGGCGAACCTGATCCTACTCGACGCCTCGCCGCTCGAGGACATCCGGAACACGCAGCGCATCTCCGACGTCATCCACCGCGGGCAGCGGATGGATCGGGACGCGCTGAAGGCCGGTTAGCCGCGTACCGGGTTCGCCGTCGCGTATTTGTGCGCGGTCGCGGCGGAGATGACGTGACAGACCCAGCCGAGCAGCCCGCCGGTGCCGATCCACATCCCCGGCGTGATGATCAGCCAAAACACGCCGCGAAGGATCGTCCCGTTGTAGATCTGGCCGAAGCCGGGGGCCAGGAAGCTCAGAATCGCGGCAAGACCGGCGTTCCTCATCTATGTCTCCCTTCGAGCGAGCGCTCGAGCATCGTCGCCTCACCGATCCCTACGACGATCCGCGAACCCGGGTTTCCCCACCCCGGGGAACCGACGCCGCTCCCGAGCTCTCCTACGCGCGCTCTCGGAGCGTCGGGAAGCCGTACCTGCAAGCCTTGCGCTTCGTTGCGATTAGACGAAGTTACCTGTGATCGGTGCGTTGACGGGTGGGGGGCGTCGGTGGTTCGAGGGGCCGCCGAAGACACGCCGCGGGGTCGGAACGGCACCCCCGTACGGAGTCCTGCTCGACATGTGGTTCCTGACCTCGCACTTCCTCCTGTTCGCGGCCGGGTGTCTGGTCGGCGGCATCGTCGCGTGGCAGTGGCGCTCGAGCCGCGCGTGGCGACGCGAGGTCACGTACAAGCGTGAGTGGTCGGACAAGCTGCACCTCGCCGATCAATACACCAACAAACGTCTCGCCAAGGCGCGCGCGGACGCGACCGCGGAACGCGAGGCTCGGGACGCGAAGGTGGCGCTGCTTACAGCGGAGGTCGAGGAGCTCAGGGCCCGCCTCGGACTCGACGGCGACGAGGCCGCCCCGGGCACGGAGCCGGCCCCGCTCCCCATGCGGCGCTCTCGACCTGCCAAGCGACCGTCTCGAAGACGATCCAAGCGAGCTCGACCCGGAAACGGCTCGCCCCGAACCGGCGACGATCTCACGCGGATCCGCGGGGTGGGTCCGGTGATCGAGCGCCAACTCCGCGAGCTCGGCTACCGGACGTTCCGCGACATCGCGCGGTGGGGACCGGATGATCTGGCGAAGGTGACCCGAAGGCTGGAGGGTCGCGGCGCGCGCGTCGAGCGCGAGAAGTGGATCCAGCAGGCGGCGCAGCTCTCACGAGAGACGAACGCATCGGCGTGAGCTTCGGCTCGCGCGCTCCTCGAGCCGGAGACGGCGGGCTCAGGAGACCCCGAGGGCCAGGGCGGCGCGGACGAAGGTCCACTGGAGATCCATCTGGTCCCGTATGGGCATCGGGACCAATCCCGCGGCCGCGGCCGCACGATCCACACTCGCTGTCTCTCCGGTCGCGATCACCTCGGCGCGCCACGCATCGATCTTCGTTTGCCACTCGACCGCGACCGGGTCGGGAGGACCGAGCCTCTCCCCGACGCCGGGCGTGATGAACAGCGGCATCTCCGAGACGATGGTCAGCGGGTCGCCACCGAGCCGGCGGATCGTCTCCATGGAGCTGGGGCGAAACTTCGCCGCGGTCTCGTGATCTCCGAGCGCTTCGAAGTGCTCGATCATGCGTCGCGAGTCGGGTCGTGAACCCGCGCTCGAGCCGGACGAAGCCCTTCTCGCCCCCGCGCTCCACGTCGTGCAGCACGTAGCCGAGCTCGTGGACTCGTTCGGCGCACGCTCGTTTGAGATCGTCGCAGCGATCGCTCCATGCCGGCTCGATCAGAAACCAGGGGCCCGCGATGAAGCGCGTGCCGTGGAGCGAGGCGTGGAGCGCGAAGGGCCGCCCCGAGGCTCGCCACCAGTCGTAGACGGCTCGGTTCTCGGGTCGCGCGCCGTCGTCCCGCGCGTCGCGGGGGAATCCGAACTCGATGTCGTCTCCCGGGGGCTCTCGGACGACATCGCGTAGGTAGCGACCGAGCTCGTACGTCTCCGCGTCGTCGTCGGCCCACGCGTCGTTGACTCGTTCGCCATCCGGGTTGATGTGCGGGACGATCCACCACTCGTACCGGGTGAGCATGGGGGAGGCGTCGTCGAGCTCGGACAGATAGGCGACCAGGTGCCGGAGCAACCGGGGACCCACGGGCTCGTCGGCGTGGCAACCGCCGAGCAGACTCACCGGGATCGCGCCGCTGCCCAGACGGAACCCGCGGACGGGCCGACCTCCGCGCGAGATCCCGAGGATCGGGCCCTCGTCTCTGGGCACCCGAGGCGTTCGACTCAGCGTCTCGAAGTCGGCGAGATCGCCGCGACGGATCGAGGCGGCCGCGCTCACGCTTCCTCGACACCCGAGAGTCGCTCGCCTCCGGCCTCGCGAAACACGCGGCCGCCGGTTCGCGATGTGTCTCTCATGGGGGGCCAACGATAGAGGAGGCTCAGCGGAGCGGGTAGCCCGAGCCGCCTCGAGCGCACCTCGGGGGGGGCTAGAGCGAGAGCACGACGCCGCGCGCCGCCTCGCCCGTCGCCCGCTCGAGGGCTCGAACGTACCCGCCGACCTGCGCCTCGTAGATGGGACGCGATGCGCCGGGATCGCGGTCGGTCTTGTAGTCCACGACGACCCACTCGACCGCGTCGTCGGTTTCGACTCGAAACGCCAGGTCGGCGACGCCCTCGACGAGGGTCCCGTCGTCGTCGAGATAGACGATCGGGACCTCGCGGCGCCGGTCGTTCGGCGACGCCGCGGCGGCCTGGCGGAGCACGGGGTGCGAGAGCGCCCTGCCCACG